>NZ_AXCA01000049.1:0-26821 GCF_000475415.1 Halomonas sp. PBN3
CGCGATGGGCGATCTCGGCCAGGCGGTCCATCTCCTCGCGCCAGTGGGGCTCCGGCGCCGGCGGCGGCAGCAGGGTCGCCTCCAGCACCGCGCAGGCGTAGATCTCCATGGAGCGCAGGGCGATCTCCGGCTGGCCGAACTTGAAGCGGATCATCTCACCCTGCTCGGTCACCCGCAGGCTGCCGTTCACCGACCCCGGCGGCTGGGAAAGGATGGCGGCGTGGGCCGGGCCCCCGCCGCGCCCCACGGTGCCGCCGCGACCATGGAACAGCGTCAGGTCGACGCCGTGGCGCTCGCACACCTCCACCAGCGTCTCCTGGGCCCGGTACTGGGCCCAGGCGGCGGCCAGCTGGCCGGCATCCTTGGCGGAGTCCGAGTAGCCGATCATCACCTCCTGGCGCTCGCCGCACAGGCGGCGATAGCCGGGCAGGGAGAGCAGCCGGTCGATGGCGTCGCCGGCGTGGTTGAGGTCATCCAGGGTCTCGAAGAGCGGCGCGATGGGCAGCTTCACCTCGCCGCCCACCTCCTTCATCAGCAGCGCCACGACCAGCACGTCGGAGGGCTGGCCGGCCATGGAGATGATGTAGGTGCCCAGCGCCTCGGCCTGCTCGGTGGCGATCACCCGGAAGGTGTCGATTACCTCCCGGGACTCCGGCGAGCACTCCCAGCGGCGCGGGATGAGCGGTCGCCGCGAGGCAAGCTCCTCGAGCAGGAAGGCCTGGCGCTGCGCCTCGCTCCACTCGCGGTAGTGGCCGAGCCCCAGGCCGTCGGTCAGCTCCTCCATCACCTGGGCGTGACGCCCCGCCTCCTGGCGGATGTCGAGCTTGGTCAGGGTGACGCCGAACACCGCCACCCGGCGCAGGGTATCGAGCAGGGCGCCGTTGGCGATGGTGTCCAGGCCGACATCGCACAGCGAGCGGTAGCAGGCCAGCAGCGGCGCATAGAGCTGGTCGCGGCTCTCGATGATCGGGCCGCCATCGTAGGCGCGGCCGTCGAGGCTCGCCTTGGCCCAGTCGCGGGTCGCCTCGACCCGCGACAGCAGCCGGCGCAGCAGCTCACGGTAGGGCTCGGCGACCTCGCCCACCTCGGCCTTGAGGGCGCTGTTGGCCTTCCACATGGAGAGCTCGGCCTTGAGCTGCTCGAGGTCGCGCAGGTAGAGGTCGGCGGCCATCCAGCGTCCCAGCAGCAGCACCTCCCGGGTCACCCTGGAGGTGACGTTGGGGTTGCCATCGCGGTCGCCCCCCATCCAGGAGGCGAAGCGGATCGGCGCGGCGTCCAGCGGCAGGCGCTCGCCGGCGGCGTCGAGCAGCAGGTTGTCGAGGTCGCGATGGAAGTCCGGCACCGCCTGCCACAGGGAGTTCTCGATCACCGCGAAGCCCCACTTGGCCTCGTCCACCGGCGAGGGGCGCTCGTGGCGGATCTCGTCGGTGTGCCAGGCCTGGCTGATCAGCTCCTCGAGGCGGCCCTTGGCCCGCGCGCCGCGCTCGGGGTAGTCCGCCGATGACTCGATGGCCGTCAGGCAGTCGTCGATGGCGTCGTACTTCTGGATCAAGGTGCGGCGGATGACCTCGGTGGGATGGGCGGTGAGCACCAGCTCGACGCGCATGCCCGAGAGGCTCTCCACCAGCTTGCGCGGCGAGTGGCCCGCCCCCCGCGCCCGCTCCAGCAGCTCCGAAAGCACCGGCTGGGTGCCGGGGCGGTAGTCCTCCACGCGCCGGAAGCGCGCCCGGTAGTGCTGCTCGGCGATGTTGGCCAGGTTGAGGAACTGGTTGAAGGCACGGGTCACCGGCAACAGGTCGCGGTCGGGCAGCCGGCGCAGGTAGTCGATCAGCTCGCGCTGGGCCGCCTCGTCGCCCTGGCGACCGCGCTTGGCGAAGCCGCGGATCGCCTCGATCCGGTCGACGAAGCCGCTGCCCAGGTCGTCGGCGATGGTGCGGCCCAGGCTGTCACCCAGGATACGGACGTTGTCACGCAGGGATTCGTGCAGATCGTGGCTCATGGCCGTGACTCTCCGGGAATGGCGTTGTCGTTAGCTTCCATATGGCGGGCCTCGGTCTGCTTGGCGGCCTGCCAGTGGCGCTCCATGGCGTCGAGGCCGGCCTCGGCGGGGGTCAGGCCGTCGGCCGCCAGGGCCGCCTCCACGTGGCGGAAGCGCCGTTCGAACTTGGCGTTGGTGGAACGCAGGCGCTGCTCGGGGTCGGCCTTGAGGGTGCGCGCCAGGTTGGTCACCGCGAACAGCAGGTCGCCCACCTCCTCGGCGGCGTGCTCGCGATCCTCGGCGGCCAGGGCCTCCTCTACCTCGTCAAGCTCCTCGCGGATCTTGGCGATCACCCCGCGGGCGTCGGGCCAATCGAAGCCGACCCGGGCGGCACGCTTGGAGAGCTTGGCGGCCCGCGCGAGCGCCGGCAGGGTGCGCGGCACGTCGTCCAGCACCGACGCCGCGGCGGAGTCGTGCGTGTCGCCTGCCCGCTCGGCACGCTCCTCGGCCTTGAGCGCCTCCCAGCGGGAGTGGACCTGACGCCGCTCGATCTCCTCGGCCGTCACCCCCGGCGGGCGCCGCGAGGCCAGGGTGCCGTCGGGGAAGACGTGGGGATGGCGGCGCAGCATCTTGGCGGTTAGGACGTCGACCACGTCATGGAAGTCGAAGCGCCCCTCCTCTGCCCCGAACTGGCTGTAGTAGACCACCTGGAAGAGCAGGTCGCCAAGCTCGCCGGGCAGCTCGTCCCAGGCGCGCCGCTCGATGGCGTCGGCGACCTCGTAGGCCTCCTCCAGGGTGTGCGGCACGATGGAATCCCAGTCCTGGCCGAGGTCCCAGGGACAGCCCTGGTCGGGGTCGCGCAGCACCGCCATCAGGGTCAGCAGGTCGTCCAGGGTGTGGCGCCGGCTCATGCCTTCCTCTCCTTGCCCTTGCGCCTGCCGGGCGCGCCGCCGCGCAGGCGGCGCACCTCGATGACGTTGGGCAACTGCTGGATGCGCGAGAAGAGCCGGCCCAGGGTCTCCAGGCCATCCACCTCCAGGGTGATGGTCAGCCGCGCGATGCCGTCGTCGCTGTCGGTCAGGGTGTTCACCGCCAGCACGTTGACCTTCTCGTTGCCGAGCACCCCGGTGACGTCGCGCAGCAGGCCGGAGCGGTCCCAGGCCTGGACCTCGATGTTGACCGGGTACTGGGTGCGGGCCCGCTCGCCCCACTCCACCTCGATGATGCGCTGGGGCTCGTCGAGGCGCAGCTGGAGGATGTTGGGGCAGTCCTGGCGGTGCACCGTGACCCCGCGCCCCTGGGTGATGAAGCCGACGATGGGTTCACCGGGCACCGGATGGCAGCAGTTGGCCATGCTGGTCTTGAGGTTGCCGACGCCGAGCACGGTGATGTCGCCCTGGCCGCCCTTGCCCGGGGCGCGCCGGGGCTTGGCCAGCAGGCGGTCGAGCTGCTCCTGGTCGTCGCTCTCGCCGAACAGCTGCTGGGCCTGGTGCAGCACCTGGCCGATGCGCAGGTCGCCGGCGCCGAGTGCCGCGTACATGTCCTCAGGGGTGACGTAGTTGAACTTGCGGGCCAGGGTGTCGAGGTCCATGTCCTCAAGGTCCAGGCGCTTCATCTCGCGCTCGAAGAGCGCGCGCCCCTCCTCGACGTTCTGGTCGCGGGCCTGGTGCTTGAACCAGGCCTGGATCTTGGCCCGGGCGCGGGAGGTGCGCACGTAGCCGAGGCTGGGGTTGAGCCAGTCGCGGCTGGGGCCGCCCTTGCTGGCGGTGAGGATCTCCACCTGCTGGCCGGTCTTGAGCCGGTAGGTGAGCGGCACGATGCGCCCGTTGACCTTGGCGCCCCGGCAGCGGTGGCCCACCTCGGTGTGCACCCGGTAGGCGAAGTCGATGGGGGTGGCGATGCGTGGAAGGTCGATGACGTGGCCGTCGGGGGTGAAGACGTAGATGCGGTCCGGCGCCACGTCGCTGTTGAGCCCCTCGCGCAGGTCGCCGAAGTCGCCGACCTCCTCCTGCCACTCCAGCACCTGGCGCAGCCAGGCGATCTTCTCCTCGTAGCTGGTGCTCTTGGCCTTGGTGTCGTGGCCCTTGTAGCGCCAGTGGGCGCAGACCCCGAGCTCGGCCTCCTCGTGCATGGCGAAGGTGCGGATCTGGATCTCCAGCACCTTGTTCTCGGGGCCGATCACCGCGGTGTGCAGCGACTGGTAGCCGTTTTTCTTGGGGTTGGCGATGTAGTCGTCGAACTCGTTGGGCACGTGGTGCCAGCGCGAGTGCACCAGCCCCAGCACCGTGTAGCAGTCGGCCACCTCCGGCACCAGGATGCGCACCGCGCGGATGTCATGGACCTGGGAGAAGTCGATGCGCTTGCGCTTCATCTTCCGCCAGATCGAGTAGATGTGCTTGGCGCGGCCGTTGACGTCGTAGCGGGGGATGCCCTGAGCGTCGAGCAGCCCCTTGAGGGTCCCCACCACCTCGGCGATGTAGCGGTCGCGGTCGACGCGCTTCTCGGCGAGCTGCTTGGCGATCGCCTTGTAGTCGCCCTCGTGGAGGTAGCGGAAGGAGAGATCCTCCAGCTCCCACTTGAGGTGGCCGATGCCCAGGCGATGGGCCAGGGGCGCGTAGATGTCGAACACCTCCCGGGCCACGCGCAGCTGCTTCTCGCGGGGGGCGTCCCTGACCTGGCGCAGCGCGCAGGTGCGTTCGGCGATCTTGATCAGCGCCACCCGCACGTCGTCGATCATGTTGACCAGCATCTTGCGCAGGTTGTCCTGCTGGTCGTGCTGGCTCATGTCGTGGCTGGGCAACTGGGTGGCGCTGATCGCCGCCATCTGCAACACGCCGTCGATCAGCGCGGCGACCTCGCGGCCGAAGCGCTTGGCGATCGCCTCGATGCCGATCAGCCCCTCGCGCACCGCGCGGTAGAGCACGGCCGCCTCCAGCGCCGGCTGGTCGAGCTTGAGCTCGCCGAGGATGTCGGCCATCTCCAGGCCCATGCGGAAGCTGGAGCCGTCGGGCTGCCAGCGCCGCTGGGGACGCTCGGCGTCATGCTCGAGGCGCTCGGCGAGGTGGCAGGCCTCCACCAGCCGCGCGGGGTCGCGCAGCCGCACGTCCTCCTGCAGGCGTTCGACCCAGCGCGGGATGTCGACGCGACCGCCATGGGTGAGGGGCTGGTCCTCGCGGACTTTAACCATCGGGTGAGGCTCCTTGCGGCTGCTGCCACCGCGGATGCTCGAACAGCAGCATCGATTCCAGGTGTGAGGTGTGCACGAACATGTCGGCCACGGCGATCCGGGTGATCCGGTAGCCACCATGCACAAGGCGTGCCGCATCCCGGGCCAGGGTGGCCGGATCGCAGGCGACGTAGAGCACGCGGGGCACCGGGGCGGCACACAGCGCGCGGGCCACCGCCTCCGCGCCCTCCCGGGGCGGGTCAAGCACCACCACCTTCGGACGGCGCTCCCCAAGCAGCGCCGCGGCGGTGGCGTCCTGTGTCAGGTCGGCCTGGCGCGCCGTGAGAGGCAGCCGATTGGCGGCGGCGTTGTCCGCCAGCCGCTCGACCATCGCCGGGCTGCCCTCCACGGCGGTCACCGACGCCCCGGCATCGGCCAGCGGCAGGCTGAAGTTGCCGACCCCGGCGAAGAGGTCGAGCACCTCGCGGCCGGCGAGTGCGTCCTCGTCGGCCCCAAGCCAGGCCAGGGCGGTGGTGACCATCGCACGGTTGACCTCGGCATTGGCCTGCAGGAAGTCGCCGGGCGCGAAGCCCAGGGTCAAGTCGCTGGCACCGGGCGCCTGGCGGGCGCCCGGTGCCCGGCAGCTCAGCGCCGGGGGCGGGGTGAGCCACTCGAGGGTCGGCGCCTCGCGTCCCGTCAGCCAGGCGAGAGAGATGCCGCGTGCGGCGGCGAAGGCCTGCCAGCGTACGCGGTCACCCTCATGCGCCCTGAGCTGGCGCACCACCACCACCGCCCCCTGATCGCTCTCGACCAGCTCCAGGTGCCCGACCTGGCGGGGGGCCTCCAGGCTTGCCAGCTGGTGGTGCAGCGGCCCCAGCAGGGCATCCAGCGCCGGCGCCAGGATGGTGCAGTGGTTGATCGTCACCAGGCGATGGCTGTGGCGGGCGCGAAAGCCCAGGTGGATCGCGCCCTGGGCGCCCACCTTGACGCCGAGCCGCGCCCGGCGGCGGTAGCCTTCGCCGGCCCCGGCCAGCAGCTCGGGCTCGCCGTCAAGCACGATGCCCTGACGGGCCAGCAGCTCGCGCAGCACCGCCTGCTTGTGACGACGCTGGGCCGGCAGCGCCAGGTGCTGCAAGTCGCAGCCGCCACAGCGGGCGTAGTGGGCGCAGGGCGGCGCGACGCGCTCCGGGGCGGCGGCGACCACCTCGCGCACATGGGCCTCGTCGAAGCGCTTTCGGGTGCGGTGGACCGCCGCCTCGACCCGCTCTCCCGGCAGCGCCCCCTCGACGAACAGGGTCTTGCCGTCGGGGTCGTGGGCCACGCCACGGCCGTCATGGGCCAGGCGCTCAATGGTGACCTCACGGGAGGCCGGCTCGCCCTCGCCGCGCAGCAGCGGCGCCCCCTGGGGCTGCTGACGCCCCTGCAGGCCGGAGACGCCCGACGCCTGGCGCCGCGGGCGGCGCTTGCCCAGCATCGCCATGGCTCAGGCCTCCGCGGCGAACAGGCCGGTGGAGAGGTAGCGGTCGCCGCGGTCGCAGACGATGAACACGATCACCGCGTTCTCCACCTGCTCCGCCACGCGCAGCGCGCCGGCCAGGGCACCACCGGAGGAGACACCAGCCAGGATGCCCTCCTCGCGGGCCAGGCGACGCATGTGCGCCTCGGCCTCGCGCTGGCCGATGTCCAGCACGCGGTCGACGCGGCTGGCATCGAAGATGCTCGGCAGGTACTCCGCCGGCCAGCGGCGGATGCCGGCGATGCTGGCGCCATCCTCGGGCTGCAGGCCGATGATCTCCACCTCGGGGTTGCGCTCCTTGAGCGCCTGGGAGACCCCCATGATGGTGCCGGTGGTGCCCATGGAGCTGATGAAGTGGGTCACGCTGCCGCCGGTCTGCTCCCAGATCTCCGGACCGGTGCCGCGGTAGTGGGCGAGCGGGTTATCGGGGTTGGCGAACTGGTCCAGCCGCTTGCCCTCGCCCCGGGCGAGCATCGCCTCGGCGACGTCGCGGGCCTCCTCCATGCCGCCCGCCTGGCTCACCGTGATCAGCTCGGCGCCGTAGGCGGCCATGCACTGCTTGCGCTCCTCGGAGGCGTTCTCCGGCATGATCAGCACCATGCGATAGCCCTTGATCGCCGCGGCCATGGCCAGGGCGATGCCGGTGTTGCCGGAGGTGGCCTCGATCAGGGTGTCGCCGGGGGTGATCTCGCCGCGTGCCTCGGCCTGCTCGAGCATGGAGAGCGCCGGGCGGTCCTTCACCGAGCCGGCCGGGTTGTTGCCCTCCAGCTTGGCCAGCAGCACGTTGTTGCGGCCGGCACCGATACGCTTGAGGCGCACCAGGGGCGTGTGACCGACGACCTCCTCGATGGTGGGAAAATGCATGCAAGCATCCTTCTCTAAAGGTATTTTCGTCATTATATCCGCGCGGCTCCGGGGTGGACAGGCACCCGCCGTAGCTCGCGTCGCGTTTCCCTGCCCGAGAGGCCCGTGATGTCGTTGAAGCTGCGCCTGCTGCTGATTGCCCTGGTCCTGCCCATGCTGCTGATGGTTGCCGTCACGGCGATCACCCTGCCCCTGCACCGCGGCGACCAAGAGGCCCGGGTGGCCGACCGGATGGAGACGGCGGTGGCGCTGGTCGCCCCGAGCCTGGTCGCGGCCCTGGAGGACGGCGACGCGTCGCGACTGGCGGCCTATGCCGATCGACTGCTGGCGATCGAGGAGGTTCGCGCCCTGGCCATCATCGATGGTGCGGGGGAGCGCCTGCTGGAGCTGGGCCGGCTGCGGCCGATCGCCGACGAGGCCGGTGCCGACGGCGTGAGCGACGGGCTCAGGCGCCACGGCGAGGGCCACTGGCGGCTGCACACCGGACTTGCCGAAGGCGGGGGGGCGCGCCTGGTGCTGGATATCGACGGCGGCGGCCTGCTGCTCGCCCACTACCGCCAGGTCGGGGTCGCCGGCGTGCTGCTGGTGCTGGCGGCCCTGTTGCTGGGCGCGACGACGACCGCGACCTGCCGCCGGCTGCAGCGCCCCCTGGAGGAGGCCGATGCGGCCCTGGCGCGGCTGCAGCGCGGGGAGCCCCATGCCCCGCTTGCCGCCCTGCCGCCGGAGCTGCCGCCCCTGGATGAGCGTATCAACGCCCTGGCCGGCCGGCTCCAGGAGGCCCGCGAGGAGATGCAGCGCCAGGTCGCCCAGGCGACCGCCGAGCTCGAGGAGTCCATGGAGACGGTGGAGGTGCAGAACATGCAGCTCGACCTCGCCCATCGCCGGGCCCTGGAGGCCAACCGCGTCAAGTCGGAGTTCCTGGCCAACATGAGCCACGAGATCCGCACCCCGCTCAACGGCATCATCGGCTTCTGCCGGCTGCTGGGGCGCTCCTCCCTGGACGCCCGCCAGCGTGAGTGGCTGGAGCACGTCAACCGCGCCTGCGGCAACCTGCTGATGCTGGTCAACGACGTGCTGGACTACTCCAAGTTGGAGGCGAGACGCCTGGAGCTCGAGCGCCTGCCGGTGGACATGGTGGAGCTGGTGGACGAGGTGCTGGCCCTGCAGGCGCCGACGGCCCAGCAGAAGGGGCTGGAACTGGTCGGCATGGTCTATGACGACGTGCCCGCCGGCCTGCAGGGCGACCCCCTGCGCATCCGCCAGCTGCTCACCAACCTGGTGGGCAACGCGGTCAAGTTCACCGAGCGCGGCGAGGTGGTGGTACGGGTCATGGTGGAGGAGTGCGAGGCCGGGCGGGTCACCCTACGGGTGAGCGTCGCCGATACCGGCATCGGCCTCTCGGCGGAGCACCGCCGGCGCCTCTTCGAGGCCTTCCGCCAGGGGGACCCGAGCCACTCGCGGGAGTTCGGCGGCACCGGGCTGGGGCTCTCCATCTGCCGCCAGCTGGTCGAGCAGATGGGCGGCGAGATCGGCGTGGAGAGCGAACCGGGGCGCGGCAGCACCTTCGCCTTCACCCTGCCCCTGGCGGGCGACGCGGCGACGGAACGCCCCCCGGAACTGCACCTGGCGGGCGAGACGGTGCTGCTGGAGGAGCCCCATCCGACCACGCGTCGCGCCCTCAAGCACCTGCTGAAGCGCTGGGGAGCGCGCCCGGTGGTGCCGGGAGAGGCCTCGGCGGATGCCCCGCCGTGCCTGCTGGTGGCGAGCCTCGGCGACGCGCCTCGCCACCGCGAGCCGCTCGAGCGCTGGCGGCGACGCCTGGCGGCACTGCCCTGCCCCGCCCTGTTGCTATGCAACACAAGCCCCCTGGAGCTTCCCGAGCTGCCGCTGCCCCGGGGCGGCGAGGTGCTGGTGAAGCCGCTGACGCGACGCGCCTTCGGCGAGGCGGTGGCGCGCGCCCTGGGGCCGCATCACGGCGGCCAGGCCGCCGACGCGGCGCCGCAGGCGATGCCCGCCAGGCGGCGCCTGCTGGCCGTGGACGACAACCGCGCCAACCGGGAACTGCTGGGGGCGCTGCTGGCCGGGCCCGGGGTCGAGGTCACGCTGGCGGCCAGTGGCGAGGAGGCGCTGGCCCTGGCACGCCAGGGCCACTTCGACCTGGTGCTGATGGATATCCGCATGCCGGGCATGGACGGCATCGCCACCACCCGGGCGCTGCGTCGCCTGGGGCCGGCGTGGGGCCACACGCCCATCGTGGCGGTGACCGCCCATGCCCTCGAGGCGGAGCGCCGCCGCCTGGTGGCAAGCGGCCTGGATGACGTGATCACCAAGCCGCTGGACGCCGAACGGCTCGCCACCCTGATGGCTCGCCACCTGGGTGACCGGGGCGAGGCCCCGGCGCCCATGGTGAGCCCCGAGCCCGCGTCCCATGGCACCGACCTGCCCACCGTGGACCTGGCACTCGGCACCCGCCTCGCCGGGGGGGACGAGGCGTTCGCCCGCCGGCTGCTCGGCCAGCTGGCCGAGTCGCTGACCGAGAGCGAGGCGGCGATCCGCCAGGCCTATCGAGAGCAGGACGACGAGGCGCTGCTCGACGCCATCCACGCCCTCAACGGCGCCTGCCGCTACTGCGGGGCCCCGCGCCTGGCGCTGCTGGTGGAGACCATGGAGACTCGCCTGCGCAGTCGCGGCCGCGAGGCGATGGCGCCGCTGATGGCACCGCTGTTCGAGGCCATGGCGGCGCTGCGTCGCTGGGACGCCGACCATCCTGCCGAGGTGAGCGGCGAGGCTCAGCCCTCGAGCACCACGAAGGCCACCGCGAACTGGTCCTCGTCCGACAGCGACAGGTGAGTGGCACGCACGCCAGCGGCGCGCGCCAGCTCATGGGCCTTACCGGCGAGCAGCAACGAGGGACGGCCGAGGCTGTCGTTGACCACCTGGATCTCCCCCCAGCGCATGCCGTGGCGCAGGCCGGTGCCGAGCGCCTTGACGAAGGCCTCCTTGGCGGCGAAGCGCTTGGCCAGGAAGGCCGCCGGCTGCGGGTGCCCTACCAGGCGTTCGCGCTCCAGCTCGCCGAGCAGCCGCCAGGCCAGGCGCTCGCCACGCCGTGACAGCGCCGCCTTGAAGCGCGCCACCCGGGCGATGTCGGTGCCGATGCCGAGGATCATGGCTCAGTGGATGTGGTGGTGGTCATCGTCGTGGTCGTGATCGTGCGCCTCCAGCGCCGCCACGAAGCCCGCCTCCTGGCCGGCGATGGCCAGGCGCTTCATCTCGGCCACCGCCTCCTTGAGGCCCACGAAGAGCGCCCGGGCGATGATGGCGTGGCCGATGTTGAGCTCGTGCAGGCCGGGGATGGCGGCGATGGCCTCGACGTTGTGGTAGTGCAGGCCGTGGCCGGCGTTGACGGTGAGCCCCAGCTCGAGGGCCATCTCGGTGGCGGCGGAGAGGCGCGCGTGTTCGCGGGTCGCGGCCTCGCCGCTGGCCTCGGCGTAGGCGCCGGTGTGCAGCTCGATCACCGGCGCCCCGGCACGCGCCGCGGCCTCGATCTGGGCGGGCTCAGGGTCGATGAACAGCGACACCTCGCAGCCCGCCGCGGCGAGCCTCTCACAGGCGTCGCGGATCGCCGCGAAGCCGCCGACCACGTCGAGGCCGCCCTCGGTGGTCAGCTCCTCGCGCTTCTCCGGCACCAGGCAGACATGGGCCGGGCGCACCGCCTCGGCCAGGGCGACCATCTCCTCGGTGACCGCCATCTCCAGGTTCATGCGGGTGGTCAGCACCTCGGCGAGCAGACGCACGTCACGCTCCTGGATATGGCGGCGATCCTCGCGCAGGTGCACGGTGATGCCGTCGGCACCCGCCTCCTCGGCGAGCAGCGCGGCCTGGACGGGATCCGGATAGCGCGTGCCGCGGGCCTGCCGCAGGGTGGCGATATGGTCGATATTGACGCCGAGAAGGATTCTGGGGGGATGCATGACGGGCTCCAGGAGAGTCGAATTATCAGCAGGAAGTCACGTGATCACGGGGCTGATCCGGCCCGCCGACGTTCGGCAAGCTGGCGCATCAGCTCCCGGGAGCGCAGTGGGCGCGTGCCCAGCAGCGGGGCCAGGGCCGCACGGGCCACCGCCTTGGCGGGGCCGGCGAGCCCCGGGGCCTCCCAGTCGCCGCCGGCGAGCAGGCGCAGGGTGCGCCCGTCCAGGCCCGGCTGGCCGTGGCGGAAGGCGCGGCTGTCGACATCGAAGACATAGCGCGCCTGGGGGTCGAGCTCGCCGCCACCGGCCTCGACGAAGCGTGGCGCGGCGTCGAGCGCCTCGAGCAGGGCGAACTCCAGCCGCCGCAGAGCGCCGGCACGGGCGTCAGGACGCGGCAACGCCTCCAGCAAGGCGGCATAGAAGGCGAACACCTCGGCCACCGGCAGCTCCACCGGCAGGGCGCGGGTCAGGAGCTCATTGGCGTAGAGGCCGCACAGCAGCCCCTCGCCGGCCAGCAGCGCGGCCGCGCCGCGGCTCTCCATCAGGCGCAGACGCTTGAGCTCGCCCTCCCCCACCCAGGTCAGGTGCAGCGGGGCGAAGGGCTGCAGCCGGCCGCGGGAGCGTGAGCCGGGGCGCTGCACGCCCTGGGCCACGGCCCGCACCCGCCCATGGTGCAGCGTCAGCAGTTCCACCAGGGCGCTGGTCTCGCGGTAGGGGCGCTTGTGCAGCAGGAAGGCGGGTTCGGGGGTCATTCAGTCGAGATCGTAGCCCAGGCTCTTCAGCGCCCGCTCATCGTCGGACCAGCCACGCTTCACCTTGACCCAGAGGTTGAGCATCACCTTGGCGCCCAGGGCCCGCTCCATGTCCAGGCGCGCCTCGCGGCCGATGCTCTTGATGCGCTCGCCGTTCTCGCCGATCAGGATCTTCTTCTGGCCCTGGCGCTCCACCAGGATCAGGGCGCTGATATGCACCACCCTGCCCTCGTCGCGGAACTCCTCGATCTCCACGGTCATCTGGTAGGGCAGCTCGTCGCCGAGCTGGCGCATCACCTTCTCGCGCACCAGCTCCGCGGCCAGGAAGCGCTGGCTCTTGTCGGTGATCTGGTCCTCGGGGAAGAAGTGCACGCTCTCCGGAAGGTGCCGGGCCACCTCGGCCTCGAGCTCCGGCACGTTGGTGCCGTGCTTGGCGGAGATAGGCACGATGGCGGCGAACTCGCGCCGTGCGCCCACCGACTCCAGCCAGGGCAGCAGCTCCGCCTTGTCCTTGAGGCGGTCGACCTTGTTGACCGCCAGGATCACCGGCGCCTTGACGTGCTCGAGGCGCTGCAGAACGACCTGGTCCTCCTCGCTCCAGCGGGTGCGGTCGATGATGAACACCACGCAGTCGACATCGCGCAGGGCCTGGGTGGCCGCCTGGTTCATGAAGCGGTTGATGGCCTTGTTGCGGTCCTTGGCGAGGATATGGATGCCGGGGGTGTCGACATAGATGGCCTGGGCCTCGCCCTCGGTCTTGATCCCCATCACCTGGTGGCGAGTGGTCTGGGGCCGGCGCGAGGTGATCGACACCTTCTGGCCGAGGATACGGTTCATCAGCGTGGACTTGCCGACGTTGGGGCGGCCGACGATGGCCACGAATCCACAGGTCTGGGTCATGAGCGCGCCCCCCTGGGCTCGAGTTGCTTGAGCGCCAGCTCCGCGGCCTGCTGCTCGGCATGGCGCCGGCTGGAGCCGACCCCGACGGTATGGCCCTCGAGCAGTTCCACGTGGCACTCCACGGTGAAGGTCTGGGCGTGGGCCTCACCCTCCACGCTGACCACCTCGTAGCGCGGCAGCGGCGCCTGGCGCGACTGCAGGAACTCCTGCAGGCGGGTCTTGGGATCCTTCTGGGTGTCCTGCAGGCTGATGCCCTCCAGGCGCACGGCGTACCAGGAGAGCACCCGGGCGCGCACCGCCTCCATGCCGGCATCGAGGTAGATGGCGCCGATCACCGCCTCCACGGCATCGGCCAGGATCGACTCGCGGCGATGGCCGCCGCTCTTCATCTCGCCGGACCCCAGGCGCAGGTGCTCG
The DNA here is from genome assembly GCF_000475415.1 of Halomonas sp. PBN3. Classification (NCBI taxonomy): domain Bacteria; kingdom Pseudomonadati; phylum Pseudomonadota; class Gammaproteobacteria; order Oceanospirillales; family Halomonadaceae; genus Halomonas; species Halomonas sp. PBN3. The sequence goes on from NZ_AXCA01000049.1 coordinate 13,562, forward strand.
CCGAAGCCCATCTCCCGGGCCAGCTCGGCCAAGGTCTGGCCCTTGACCAGGCGCGCGCGAAGGCGCGAGAGCTGCCCCTCGCGGGCCTCGGGGAAACGCCGGAACAGCGCCTCGGCGATGACGAAGTTGACGATGGAGTCCCCGAGGAACTCCAGGCGCTCGTTGTTCTGGCCACCGTAGCTGCGGTGGGTCATGGCAAGCTCGAGCAGCGCGTCGTCACCGAAGTCGTGACCGAGGCGTCGGCTGAAGGCGTTGAGGGTCTGGCTCACGAAAATCCTGTTGTCTGTGTGTCGGTCTGTGTGTCGGCGGCGATGGCGTGTCGGCAGGGGCACTCAGTGGATGCGACGCACGCTGGTGAAGCTGGGCAGGCCACCGTCCCAGTGCATCCAGACGGCGAAGGCGCGACCCACCACGTTGTCCTCCGGCACGAAGCCCCAGTAGCGGCTGTCGTTGGAGTGGTCGCGGTTGTCGCCCATGGTAAAGTAGTGCCCCTCGGGGACCACCAGCTCGCGCACCTGGGGACCGGGGTCACGAGGGTTATTGTAGATGCGGTGCTCCACCTCGCCCAGCCGCTCGGCGAACAGCAGCTCGCCGCGGGCCTCGGCGGGGCTCTCCTCCAGCAGCCGCTTGGGCACCGCCTCGCCATTGACGTAGAGCTGCTTGCCCTCGTAGCGAATGCGATCGCCGGGCAGGCCCACCACACGCTTGATGAAGTTGACCGACGGCTCGCTGGGGAAGCGGAACACCATGACATCGCCGCGCTCGGGCTCGCCCAGGTCGAGGATCTCGGTGTGCACCACCGGCAGGCGCAGCCCGTAGGCGAACTTGTTGACCAGGATGAAGTCCCCGATCTCCAGCGTCGGGCGCATGGAGCCGGAGGGGATCTGGAAGGGCTCCACCACGAAGCTTCTCAGCACCAGCACCACCAGCAGCACCGGGAAGAAGGAGCGGGCGTAGTCCACCGGCCAGGGCTCCTTGAGCACCTGCTCGCGGGCATCGGGGGTCAGCCCCTCGGTGGTGCCGGCCTCGGCGGTCTGCAGCGCCTGGCGGCGCGCCGGGCGCCACCAGACGAGGTTCAACAGGGTGATCACGCCGGTGACGGCGACGGCGATCACCAGCAGCAGTGAGAAGTCCATGGCGGTCGGGGTTCCCTGTATGAGAGGTCAGTCGTTCACCTTGAGCACGGCGAGGAAGGCGTCCTGGGGGATCTCCACCCGGCCCACCTGCTTCATGCGCTTCTTGCCCGCCTTCTGCTTCTCGAGGAGCTTCTTCTTGCGGGTCACGTCGCCGCCGTAGCACTTGGCGGTGACGTTCTTGCGCAGCGCCTTGACGGTGGAGCGCGCCACCACCTGGCTGCCGATGGCGGCCTGGATCGCCACGTCGAACATCTGGCGCGGGATCAGCTCCTTCATCTTCTCCACCAGCACCCGGCCGCGGGAGTGGGCGTGGTCGCGGTGGATGATCACGGCCAGGGCGTCGACCTTGTCGCCGTTGATCAGCACATCCAGGCGCACCAGCTTGGCGGCCTCGAAGCGCTCGAAGTTGTACTCAAGCGACGCGTAGCCCTTGGAGATCGACTTGAGGCGGTCGAAGAAGTCCATCACCACCTCGGACATGGGCAGCTCGTAGGTGAGCTGGATCTGGCTGCCCAGGAACTGCATGTCCTTCTGGGTGCCGCGGCGCTGCTCGCACTCGGTGATGACGTTGCCGACGAACTCCTGGGGCACCAGGATGCTGGCCCGCACGATGGGCTCGCGCATCTCCTCCACGTCGGCCATGTCCGGCAGCTTGGAGGGGTTGGCCACATAGCGCAGCTCGCCATCCTTCATCAGCAGCTCGTAGATCACCGTCGGCGCGGTGGTCAGCAGGTCCAGGTCATACTCGCGCTCGAGGCGCTCCTGGATGATCTCCATGTGCAGGGTGCCAAGGAAGCCGACCCGGAAGCCGAAGCCCAGAGCGTCGGAGTTCTCCGGCTCGTACTCCAGCGAGGCGTCATTGAGCGCCAGCTTCTCCAGGGCGTCGCGGAAGTCCTCGTAGTCGTCGGCGCTGACCGGGAACATGCCGGCATAGACCTGGGGCTTGACCTTCTGGAAGCCCGGCAGGCGCGACACGTCGGGGGTCCTGGCGTGGGTGATGGTATCCCCCACCGGGGCGCCGTGGATGTCCTTGATGCCGGCCACCACGAAGCCCACCTCACCGGCGCGCAGGATGTCGGTCTCGCGGCGCTGCGGGGTAAAAATGCCCACCTCGTTGGCCTGCCAGTCACGGCCGGTGGACTTGATGCGGATCTTGTCGCCCTTCCTGAGGGTGCCGTCGAAGATCCGTACCAGGGAGACCACGCCCAGGTAGTTGTCGAACCAGGAGTCGATGATCAGCGCCTGGAGCTGCCCCTCGGGGTCGCCCTTGGGGGGCGGGATGTCGCGAACCAGGCGCTCGAGCAGCGCATCGATGCCCATCCCGCTCTTGGCCGAGACCTGGCAGGCGTCGGTGGCGTCCAGGCCGATGATCTCCTCGATCTCGTGGGCGACCTTGTCGGGGTCGGCCTGGGGCAGGTCCATCTTGTTGAGCACCGGCAACACCTCGAGGCCCTGCTCGATGGCGGTGTAGCAGTTGGCCACCGACTGGGCCTCGACGCCCTGGCCGGCGTCCACCACCAGCAGTGCTCCCTCGCAGGCGTAGAGCGAGCGCGACACCTCGTAGGAGAAGTCGACGTGCCCGGGGGTGTCGATGAAGTTGAGCTGGTAGGTGTTGCCGTCCGGCGCGTGGTAGTCCAGCGTCACGGACTGGGCCTTGATGGTGATGCCGCGCTCGCGCTCGAGGTCCATCGAATCGAGCACCTGCTCCTTGAGCTCACGCTCGGTCAGCCCGCCGCAGGTCTGGATCAGGCGGTCGGCCAGGGTCGACTTGCCATGGTCGATGTGGGCGATGATCGAGAAGTTGCGGATATGCTTGAGCTTGTCGGAGGGGGTGTCTTGGGACATCGAATGACTTCTGCCTGATTAGGTTCGGGCCTCGGGCGGGCGCACGCGGCGCGCGGCGTCGGCCGGGATCGTGCGCCATTGTACCGGCATGCGCGGGCCAGATACAGCAACCCGACGGCCGGGGGCCGTCGGGTGGTGGGGCGCGAGGGATCGCAGGGGCTCAGTCGGCGTCGAGGCGCAGCGCCACGAACAGCGAGCGGCCGTCGCGGTAGAGGCGCACCGGCACGGCACGGTCGGTGGGCAGCTCGCGCACCAGGGCGACCAGCTCGTCGGGGCCGGCGACCGTGCGATGGTCGATGCTCACCAGCACGTCGCCGGGACGCAGCCCCGCCGCCGCCGCGGCGCCATCGGGCGCCACCTCGAGGATGCGCACGCCGCCCTCGATCCCCAGGCGTTCGCGCTCGCTCGCCTCGAGCTCGCTCACCGAGACACCCAGGCGCGCCTGCTGGCTCTCCTGTTCCGGCAGGTCGGCGGCCACCTGGGCATCCGGCCAGTCACCCAGGGTGACCTCGAGGGTCTCGCGCTCGCCGTCACGCAGCAGCTCGAGCTCCACCTCGCTGCCCGGGGCGGTGCGACCGATCAGCCGCGGCAGGGTGCTGGAGTCATGCACGCGGGCGCCATCCACCGCGAGGATGATGTCGCCGGCGCGCAGGCCGTCACGGGCGGCGGGACCCTCGGGGTCGAGGTCGGCGATCAGCGCGCCACGCGGCTCATCCATGCCGAAGGACTCGGCCAGGTCACGGGAGACCGGCTGGATCATCACCCCCAGCCAGCCGCGGCGCACCTGGCCGTCGCTGCGCAGCTGGTCGGCCACGTCCATGGCGACGTTGATGGGGATGGCGAAGGAGAGCCCCATGAAGCCGCCGCTGCGGGTGAAGATCTGGGAGTTGATACCGACCACCTCGCCGTCGAGATTGAACAGCGGACCGCCGGAGTTGCCGGGGTTGATCGCCACGTCGGTCTGGATGAAAGGCACGTAGGCGTCTCGCGGCAGGGTACGGTCGATGGCGCTGACGATGCCGGCGGTCACCGAGTGGTCGAAGCCGAAGGGCGAGCCGATGGCGGCCACCCACTCCCCCACCCTGAGGTCGTCGGAGTCGCCCAGGCGTAGGGTCGGCAGGCTCTCGGCCTCCACCTTGAGCACCGCCACGTCGGTGCGCTTGTCGCTGCCCACCAGCTCGGCGGCCAGCTCACGCCGGTCGTTGAGGCGCACCACGATCTCGTCGGCGCCATCGACCACGTGGGCATTGGTCATGATGTAGCCGTCCTCGCTGATGATGAAGCCGGAGCCCAGCGACTGGCGCTCCTGGGAGCGGCCGGGGCCCTGCTCCATGCCGGGCGGCATGGGGAAGCGGTCACCGAAGAAGTGGCGGAAGATCTCGGGGATCTCCTCCTGGTTGAAGCCCTGGAAAGGGTTGCGACTCTCCACGGTGCGCGTGGTGGAGATGTTGACCACCCCGGGGGCGGCCTCCTCCACCAGCTCGGTGAAGTCGGGCAGCTCCCGGGCCATGGCGCCCTGCCAGGCCAGCAGGCTCGCGGCCAGCAGCATCCACAGGGAGACGTATCGCAAGGTTCGCATCATGGTGGCTCCTGCGTGGGTATCGTGGGTCTAGGGATCCGAAAGGGTGCGGTTACGGAGATGGTGATGGCGCGCCGCCCTCACACGCTCAGGAGGGCGGCGAACGCCAGCTCAGGGCATCCGCCACCCGCAGCAGCACCCGCGGGGGCATCTCGCCCATCACCACCACCTGGCGCTGGCGGCCACCCAACTCGCGGTGGCGCACCACCGCATGGGAGACGCCCAGGCGGTGCAGTCCGGGGGCCAACGGCTCGATGCCCTCCAGCGGCGAGACGAAGAGGCTCAGGGTGGAGAGGCCATCGCTGTAGAGGCGATGGGTCACCGCCCCGCCGTGCCGCCCACTGCGGGTCTCCACCGGCTGGGCGGTGAAGCCGCTCGGCAGCCAGCCGAGCCGCCAGGGGTCCTCGGGAGGCGCCTCCACGGCATCGATCCTCACCTCGCCGGCGTGGAGGCGCGGGCGCTCCAGCGCGGTCAGCTGGAAGGTCTCCACCGCGCGCCCGGTCTCGTCGAGCAGACTCTGCTTGAGGGTGAGTCCCGTGGCCGCATCGAGCCACAGCCGCTTGCCGTAGCGGAAGCTGTCCAGCGGGGCGATATCCAGGCGCCGCGCGCGGCGGTTGGCGATACGCTCCTCGCCCCCCAGGCTGAGCCGGTAGTGGTCATCGACATGGGCCGCGGCGCCCGCCGGGGTGGGCGGCAGCGCACCCGCCTCGGCACCGCTCAGTCGCCCGATGCGGCTGCGCCGCTCGAAGGCCATGGGCGGTCCGTCGAGGAAGCGGGCCAAGCCGCGCTCGGTGCCGTCGTGGACGGAGTGGCTGAGGACCAGGGTGCGCACGCCATCGAAGCCGATGCGCACCGCCTGGGCCTCGTAGGCATAGCAATGGCTTGCCCAGAGGCTACGCTCGAACCACTCAAGCGCCGTCTCCGGCGACGCGGCGTCCTCGAGGCGCCGGCAATCGAAGCGCTCGGCATCCGACGCAACCTCGAGGGCCAGCGCCGGCGGAGCGGCGAGAAGCAGTAGCGAGAATAGGCCCGGTAGGCAGCGACGAACGGCGCGCATCGCCACCCTCCGCTCAGCGCTGGCCGAGGCCGTCGGCACCGGTGGCGCGCAGCAGCGGCATCCAGGCGTCACCGCTGCGATAGGCCGCCCCCTCGGCGTGACGATCCAGGTAGGACTGCAGCAGGCGTGCCTGCTCCTCGTCTGCCATCAGCGACTGGCGCTGGCTGGGGGCCATGAACATCGGGGTGGCGCCACCACCGGCGCCCACGGTCATCAGGCCGCCATCGCCCTGGGGCAGCGAGAAGAGCGGCAGGTCGGCCAGGGCGGGGCGACGCACGGCCTCGGCGGCGGGCGCGGCGGCGAGGCCGGCCGGGGCCGCCTGCCCTGCCCCCGCGCCGGCCACCTCGGCGGGCTGCCCCACCGAGGCGCCGGGGAGGCCGCCGTTGTAGAACTGCACGCCGGTGATCACCATCAGCGAGACCGCGGCGGCGATGCCGGCGCTGCGGGCCAAGGGCAGCGAACGTCGAGAGGCCGGGGCGGCGCTGTCGTCGAGGTCGACCTCGCGGCCGGGCGCCGGCTCCTCCTCGAGGCGTGCCAGGATGCCCGCGGAGAGATCGGTGCTGACATCCATCTCCCCCTCGCGGCGCATCAGGCTGCGCATCAGGTGGTAGCGACGCCAGGCCTCGGCGGCATCCGGCGCCTCCTCCAGCGACTTCAGCACGCGGCGCAGCTCGAGCTCGTCGCCCTCGTTGTCCATCAGGGCAGAAAGCGATTCCCGTGCGTTCTGACTCATTCTCAACACCCTCAACCAAGCAGGGACATGCCCTGCATCCGTTGTCAGCCCGATATCGCCATTCCCGGCCGCTGTGCCGGGGATGGCGACATCCCGTTCCGCCGTCGGCGGCGTGAACACTGTCTATGACGCCAATGGCGCGGGACAGTTCAGCGAATCGACAAAAAATGTGGCCTCAGGCCTCTCCCGGCTCCCGGTTGCGCGCGGTGGTCACCAGCGGCCGGATATGCTGGTCGACCGCCTCCCGGGCACGGAAGATCCGCGAGCGCACCGTCCCCACCGGGCACTCCATGATGTTGGCGATGTCCTCGTAGGAGAGCCCCTCGAGCTCGCGAAGGGTGATCGCCGTGCGCAGGTCATCGGGCAGCGCCTCGATCGCCTCGAACACCGCCGCCTCCAGCTGGTCGCGCGCCAGGGCCGCCTCCGGCGTCTCGGTCTCGGAGAGGCGCCCGCTGTGATCGACGATCTCGGCGTCGGCGATATCCAGGTCGCTGCCCGGCGGGCGGCGCCCTCGGGAGACCAGGTGGTTCTTGGCGGTGTTGATGGCGATACGGTACATCCAGGTATAGAAGGCGCTCTCGGCGCGGAACTTGCCCAGCGCCCGGTAGGCCTTGATGAAGGCCTCCTGGGCCACGTCCTGCACCTCGGCATGGTCGTGCACGTAGCGTCCGATCAGGCCGATGATCTTGTGCTGATACTTCTTCACCAGCAGGTCGAAGGCGCGGGTATCGCCCTTCTGGGCGCGCTCGACAAGCTGCTGGTCGGTTTCCCTGGCCCCCATCTAACCTCTCCCCGTCCGCAGGCGACGGGGGGTGAGGCGGCGGCCGGAAGGCGGCGTCGCGTCGGGGCGTGGACTTGGCTGCATAGCGTCTACCTGATGCCTGGGCGAGTGGGGGTCGAAGACCATCGTCGAAAGTCGCACAAGTGTTCCCTTTTCCTTCGCATCCATCAAGCCGGCGTTCATCGAGCGGCGCCTGCGCTGAGACAGCCCGCCCTGCGGGAGGTTCCCGCGATTGATCGCGGGTGCCCCGCCCGGTGTATAGTAGGGCCACCATTAGCATGCCGACAGGCCATCAGCGCAGACACGACACGGGTATTCGAATGACAGATCAGCAGGTCAGCAACCTCAACGTCCTCTCCCAGGACGTGCTCATCACGCCGGAAACCCTGAAGCAGGAGATCCCGCTCACCGAGGCGGCCGAGAGGACCGTGATCGAGGGACGTGACACCATCAAGCGCATCCTCGACGGCGAGGATCCGCGCCTGCTGGTGGTGGTGGGCCCCTGCTCCATCCACGACGTCGACGCGGCGATCGACTACGCCCGCCACCTTCGCCGTCTCGCCGACGAGGTCAAGGAGAGCCTCTATATCGTGATGCGCGTCTACTTCGAGAAGCCGCGCACCACCGTGGGCTGGAAGGGGCTGATCAACGACCCCCACCTCAACGGCTCCTTCGAGATCGAGGAGGGGCTGCATATCGCCCGCAAGCTGCTGGTGGAACTGGCCGAGATGGGCCTGCCGCTGGCCACCGAGGCGCTGGACCCGATCTCGCCGCAGTACATCCAGGACTGCATCAGCTGGTCGGCCATCGGTGCGCGCACCACCGAGTCCCAGACCCACCGCGAGATGTCATCGGGCCTCTCCTGCCCGGTGGGCTTCAAGAACGGCACCGACGGCAGCCTGGAGGTGGCGGTCAACGCCCTGCAATCGGTGGCCCATCCCCACAACTTCCTGGGCATCGACTACGCCGGCCGCGTGGCGATCATCCGCACCCGCGGCAATGCCTACGGCCATGTGGTGCTGCGCGGCGGCAACGGCAAGCCCAACTACGACAGCGTCAGCGTGGCGCTGGCCGAGCAGGAGCTGAACAAGGCTGGCATCAAGCCCAACATCATGATCGACTGCTCCCACGCCAACTCCAACAAGGACCCGGCGCTGCAGCCGCTGGTGCTGGAGAACGTCACCAACCAGCTGCTGGAAGGCAACCGCTCGATCATCGGCCTGATGGTGGAGTCCAACCTCGGCTGGGGCAACCAGAAGGTCCCCGAGGACCTGAGCGAGCTGAAGTACGGCGTCTCCATCACCGATGCCTGCATCGACTGGGACACCACCGAGCGCACCTTCAAGGAGATGAACGCCAAGCTCGCCCCGGTGCTGGCGAAGCGCACTCAGGCCGCCTGACGCCAGCCACCACCAAGACCCACGACCGCGCAGGCGCCCTCTCCGGGCGCCTGTCGTCGTAGTCGGGGGTGTCTCGGGGCAGCCGAGGCCTCAGAGGTCCAGCTCGGTCCACACCGGGGCGTGATCGGAGGGCTTCTCCATCCCGCGCAGGGCGTAGTCGATGCCCGCCTCCACCACGCGCTCGGCGAGCGGCGCGGTCACCAGGATATGGTCGATACGCAGGCCTCGCCTGGGCTCGCGGTCGAAGCCCTTGGAGCGATAGTCGAACCAGCTGAAGCGGTCATCCACCTCGGGGTAGCGCATCCGGTAGCTGTCGTTCAGCCCCCAGGCCTTGATCCCGGCGAGCCACTCGCGCTCCACGGGCTGGAAGCTGGTCTTGCCCTCGCGCAGCCAGCGCCGGCGGTTGGGGTCGCCGATGCCGATGTCGATGTCCTCGGGGGAGATGTTGAAGTCGCCCATCACCGCCAGGCGCTCGTCGGGGCGATGGGCGCTCTCCAGCAGGCGCCGGAGCTGGGCGTAGAAGGCGCGCTTGTGGGGAAACTTCACCGGGTGCTCGACGTTCTCCCCCTGGGGGAAGTAGCCGTTCCACACCGTCAGCGGCTCGCCGTCGGCCAGGCGCAGCCGCACCCCGATCATGCGCCGCTGAGCCTCGTCGCCGTCGTCGGGGAAGCCGAGGTGGAAGGTCTCCGGCTCGCCACACTGGGCGGGGTCGACCAGCAGCGCCACGCCGTAGTGCCCCTTCTGGCCATGGAAGGCGACCCGGTATCCCAGCGCCTCCACCGCCTCGCGGGGAAACTCGGCATCCTGCACCTTGGTCTCCTGCAGGCCGATCACCGCCGGGCGATGGGCCTCCACCAGGGCCGAGAGCTGGTGCAGCCGTGCGCGGATGCCATTGATGTTGAACGAGACCAGGCGCATCAGCGCTCCTCCCCGCTCGACCCGGCGTCGGGATGGATGGCGATCTCCTGCCCCTGCTGCTGGCGGGCCAGCTTGCGGGCAGCCTGCACCTTGCGCTGCTGGCGCTTCTTCTGGGTGTAGCGGGTCGACGAGGTCACCTGGTCCGGGTTCTCGTGACGCCACTTCTTGTAGTCCTTGCGCCGGCCGGTACGGATCTGCACCTTGTCGGCCAGCGAACGGGTCTTCTTGCGACGGGTCATGGGGCAACTCCTCTGCTATGGCGCGCATTCTACCAGCCTCACGGCACGAGACGCGCCCTTCGTCGCATAGACTGGTACAATGCGCGTTTGCATCACATGACTTCCCTATCGACACGGAAAGACAGCAAGCCTATGAGCGAGTCGGAACAGACCACGGCCCCGGCCGAGAACCGCAAGCCCAAGCGTCGTCGCCGCAAGCCGCGCCGTCGCCAGTCGAACTGGGACCTGCGCCAGTTCCAGGTCCCCCCGGTGGCCGGCAAGTGGCGCTTTCACGACTTCGACCTGCCGCTGCCGCTGATGCGCGCCATCCACGCCCTGGGCTTCGAGTACTGCACCCCGATCCAGGCGGAGGCGCTGCGCCACACCCTGCTTGGCGGTGACGTGGTGGGCAAGGCGCAGACCGGCACCGGCAAGACCGCCGCCTTCCTGATCTCGATCCTCGCCTACTTCCTCGAGGAGGAGCGCCCCAACGGCCAGAAACAGGGCGCACCGCGCTCGCTGATCATCGCCCCCACCCGGGAGCTGGCGCTGCAGATCGAGAAGGACGCCAAGGCCCTGGCCCGCTTCACCGATCTCAAGGTGGCTAGCGTCGTCGGCGGCATGGACTACCAGAAGCAGCGCGAGGGACTCGCCGGCAAGGTCGATATCCTGGTGGCCACCCCCGGTCGCCTGCTCGACTTCCACGAGAAGCGCGACGTCGACCTGCGCGAGGTGGAGGTGCTGGTGCTCGACGAGGCGGATCGCATGCTTTCCATGGGCTTCATCCCCGACGTCAAGCGCATCATCCGCCACACCCCTAAGAAGGAGGAGCGCCAGACCTTCCTGTTCTCGGCCACCTTCACCGAGGACATCCTCAACCTGGCGAGCCAGTGGACCCATGAGCCGACCCATGTCGAGATCGCGGTCACCGTCGACAACCAGGCGGACATCGACCAGCGCGTCTACCTGGTGAGCGATGCCGACAAGCAGCGGCTGCTGGTCAACCTGCTGCAGCAGGAGAGCTTCGACCGGGTGATGGTGTTCGGCAACCGCCGCGACCTGGTACGCAAGCTCGACGAGCTGCTGCGCCAGGCCGGGATCAACGTGGCCATGCTCTCCGGCGACGTGCCCCAGAACCAGCGCATCCAGACCCTGGAGAAGTTCCGCGAGGGCGAGATCCAGGTGCTGGTGGCCACCGACGTGGCCGGGCGCGGCATCCATATCGAGGACGTCAGCCACGTGGTCAACTACACCCTGCCCGAGGACCCGGAGGACTACGTCCACCGCATCGGCCGCACCGGCCGCGCCGGCGCCAAGGGGGTCTCGATCAGCTTCGTCGGCGAGGAGGACGCCTTCTCCCTGCCCGAGATCGAGCGCTTCATCGGCGACAAGCTGCCCTGCGAACACCCCCCGGAAGGACTGCTGTAACCCGCGATGCTGGATGAGGCCCTCAAGAACGAGATCCAGGGCGCCTACCGCCGCGTGCTGGAGGGCCTGGGCCTCACCCCCCGCTACGGCCAGCGCCTGATGATCGCCGAGATCGCCCGCACCCTGGCGGGCATCGAGGCGGACGAGGCTGGCAAGCGCACCTCCGACGAGCACGTCTGCGTGCTCGAGGCGGGCACCGGCACCGGCAAGACCCTCGCCTACCTGCTCGCCGCCCTGCCCGTGGCCCGGGCGCGCGGCAAGCGCCTGGTGCTCTCCACCGCCACGGTGGCCCTGCAGGAGCAGGTGCTGCACCAGGACCTGCCGGCACTGCGCGCCCACAGCGGCATCGACTTCCGCTTCGCCCTGGCCAAGGGGCGTGGGCGCTACGTCTGCGTGGCGCGTCTCGACCAGGCCCTGGAGGGCGGCGAGGAGAACCCCACGCTGTCGCTCTTCGAGCAGGCCCTGGACAGCGGCGGCGACGACTTCCAGGCACTGGTCAAGGCGATGGGCGACGCCTATGGCAGCGGCCGCTGGGAGGGCGACCGCGACAGCTGGCCGGAGGCGATCGACGACGCCCACTGGCGCCGCCTCACCGTGGACCATCGCCAGTGCACCAACCGCCGCTGCGGCCACTTCGGCGCCTGCGCCTTCTTCCGCGCCCGCCGCGACCTGGAGCAGGCCGACATCATCGTCGCCAACCACGACCTGGTGCTGGCCGACCTCTCCCTGGGCGGCGGCGTGGTGCTGCCCGACCCGGGTGACTGCATCCATGTCTTCGATGAGGGGCACCACCTGCCCGACAAGGCACTCAACCACTTCGCCCACCGCTTCGGCGTCAACGCCGGCCTGCGCTGGCTGCGCAACCTGAAGAAGTCGCTCACCGAGCTCAACGCCGCCCTGGGCGGCCAGGCGACCCTGGCGCGGCTGCTGGCTAGCCTGCCCCAGGCGCTGGAGGCCGCCGAGCCGCGCCTCGGCGAGGCCTTCGCCCTGGGCCACCAGCTCGCCGAGCGCCCCCAGGGCCTGGGCGACGAGGAGAGCCTCCACCAGCATCGCTTCGAGATGGGCCGCGCCCCCGCCGCGCTGCAGGAGCATGCCGCGGCGCTGGTGGTGGTGTTCGCCGAGCTCTCCCGCACCCTGGAGAGCATCGCCGACATCCTGCGCGAGAGCCTCGACCCCGAGAAGCACACCGGCCTGCCCCGGGAGGCCGCCGAGGCATGGCTGCCGCTGATCGCCCTGCTGCATGGCCGCGCCCTGGAGGCCCACGCCCTGTGGCAGGCCTTCGCCGAGACCGATGCCGAGGGCGAACCGCCCCGGGCGCGCTGGCTGACCCTGGAGCGGTTCGGTGGCGAACCGGAGCTGACCTTCTCGGCGAGCCCCGTCTCCGCCGCCCACACCCTGGCCAAGAACCTGTGGGGCACCACCTTCGGTGCCGTGGTCACCTCGGCGACGCTCACCGCCCTGGGCCGCTTCGAGCGTCTGCAGGAGCGCGCCGGGCTCGCCAACCGCTACCGCTACCAGCGCCTTCCGAGCCCCTTCGACTACTCGCGGGCGGTGCTCAGCGTGCCGCGGGAGGCCGTCGATCCCGCCGATCGCGAGGGCCACGAGCGCGCCATCGTCGACTTCGTGCAGGGGCTGGGCAAGCAGGAGGCGGTGCTGGCGCTGTTCTCGTCACGAGCCCAGCTACGCGCGGTGGAGAAGGCGCTGCCCCGGGCACTCGCCGAGCGCGTACTGGCCCAGGACCGCCTGCCCAAGCGCGAGCTCATCAGCCGCCACCGCGAGCGGGTGGACGCCGGCGAGGGCAGCATCATCTTCGGCCTGGCGAGCTTCGCCGAGGGCATCGACCTGCCCGGCGACTACTTGACCCATGTGGTGATCACCCGGCTGCCCTTCGCGGTGCCCGACGACCCGGTGGGGGCGACGCTCGCCGAGTGGATCGAGCGCCAGGGCGGCAACCCCTTCATGCGCATCAGCGTGCCCGACGCCTCCATCAAGCTGGTGCAGGCCTGCGGCCGGCTGATCCGCAAGGAGGCCGACCACGGCCGCATCACCCTGCTCGACCGCCGCGTGCTGACGCGCCGCTACGGCCGGGCGCTGCTCGACTCCCTGCCGCCCTTCGTGCGCGAGATCGACGGGGTACGACAGGGGCCGTAAGGAGCAAGGAGCAA
>NZ_AXCA01000050.1:0-894 GCF_000475415.1 Halomonas sp. PBN3
CCTTGCTCCTTGCTCCTTGTGGTTCAGCTTGCCTGTCATAGCCATAGAAAATCAAGATAAGCCGCGTAATCTTGATTTTTTACTCAATTGCGTATCGTATTTTACGTATTACGTATAACGTAAAAAGCTTCCCTTTCCGGCGTCACGGGGCTATGCTGCGCCTCTCGACCCGCCCCACATGACCCAGGCGATACCACCAGGAGAGCCCATGGCCCGCAGCGGCGTGACCTACGACGACGTCCAGCGCGCGATCGACGAGCTGCTCGCCCAGGGGGAATCCCCCAGCGTGCAGAAGGTTCGCGAGCGGCTGGGCACCGGCAGCTTCACCACCATCAGCGACCACCTGCGCGAGTGGCGGCAACGGCGCGCCCAGAACCGTGACGTGCCGCCGCCCCGTGGCATGCCGGCCGCCCTGCAGGAGCTGGCCGAGGGGCTGTGGCGCCAGGCCCAGGAGAGTGCCAACGAGGCCCTGGCCCACTACCGAGAGGAGGCCGACCGCCGCGCGGAAGAGGCCCGCGAAAGCGCCGCCGAGGCACGCCGGGTCGCCGAGGATGCCGAGCAGCGCGAGGCGGCCCTGGCACAGCACCTGGCCGGCACCGAGGCACGCCTGGGATCGCTCTCCGCCGAGCTGGCCCGCCGGGAAGCGGAGCTGGAGGCCCGCGAGAAGCAGGAGACCCGGCTCGCCACCCGCCTGGCGGAGCTGGAGTCGCTGCTGGCCCGCCATCGCGAGGAGGCGCAGCGCCTGGCCGATGAGCATCGCCAGGCCCTGGAGGCCGCCGAGGCGGCACATCGCGAGCGCCTGGCCCGGGAGGAACAGCGCCACGAGAGCGCGGAGTCACGCCTGATGGCGCTGCTCGACCAGGCCCGCCAGGAGCGCCAGGCCCTGGAGAAGGC
>NZ_AXCA01000051.1:0-20434 GCF_000475415.1 Halomonas sp. PBN3
GGATTACCTTATTTATTTAATCAAACTGCCACTACCACATCGCCCCGCTCATCACGTCGGTGTTTGTGATGCCGAAAACGCGGAAACTCTGAGCTAAGCTCACAATAGCCTTGCTGCCAATCCTGTGCCTGCCGGGGCGGCAATTTCACCCCGACGCCAGGCTTGAACAATGCCGGTTGAGCGCTTTCCTGGGGACTGATGCGATCTTTCGTATAGCAGGTGTGGCACTCGACAATCTCGGGCATGGGCAGGCCGAGCAGCCCCGTCAGCGCATGAGCATTGTGCAGTGCCCCAAGCAGCTGCTCCTTGATCTCACGCCACTTCCCGGTGGTGACATTTCCCTTGAGCTCCACCAGGTGCAGTCGAGCCGGATGCCCGTCCTGTTCAAGCTCCAGCAGGATGCCGTCGGCAACCTTGCGCTGCTTGAGGAGCCGTAGGCGATTGTCCTCGCTCAGGTTGAAGCGCAGCAGCTGGTTATTACCGGGCGAGGTGAAGGTGGCGGTGCCTTCTCCCCCCTTCTGTCGTTCGATGACGCTGACGGCACTGCCTCTCTCATAGTGATCGGGCTCGATCCAGGCAAGCCGCTGCTCAAGCATTTCCATCCGCAGGCGCCTCCTGCTCATCGTCTTCCGCTTCCTGCAAAAGCATCACCTCGTCCAACAGCACGGCCAGCGGCTCGTTGAAGGTCGGCACAGCGATACCCAGCTCCGTCTGTTCCAGCGGTACCACCCGTGTGGCCGCCGCCTCGCGCCGGAACTGGTAGGCCACCACGTGCTCGGGTGCCAGCAGCTCGTCATCCACATAGCCGAGCCTTTGCATCAGCGTCGCCCGCTGCGGGTGGGCATGAAGCGCAGCGAGGTTGTTGAGTTGCTGGAAGAGCGTATCACCATGGGTGGTCGCGATGACCGGCAAGCCGGCATTCACGAGCCTGACAACGGCCCGGGCCATGAGGCGCTGCGCCTTGGGGTGCAGGTGGGCCTCGGGCTCCTCGATCACGATGGAGCGATAGCCCGGCTTGTGCTTAAGGAAGTGCACGATGGGCGTCAGCTCGGCCACAAGAGACGAGGTGAGGTACATGGGCAGGCGCCGGCTGCCAGCACCTTCGGGCAGATAGTGATAGCTGGGCAGTGGCCCTGCCGTGGTCTGCTCCACCTGGCCCTTGAGCAGCTCATGCTCGAGCCACTGCGCCAGCGCCGTATACCTGGCGCCCTGCTTCTTGCCTGGCTCGGCGAGCGCCTGCAGAAAGCGCACCACCGGCAGCGTAAACTCGCTGGCGCTTGCTTCTTCATCATCACCAAGGCCCGCGTCAAATAGGCTGAAAGCATCTCCCACCAAGGAGCGGTAGGCCAACATGAAGCCCGTGCGCGAGGCGGGCAGGAACAGCGGTTCGCCATCACTGCGGCGCGTCGCACTGCGCGGCCCGAACAGGGGTACGCTGATGTCGCCGGCCACCAGCTTCCAGGTGATCATGCACACAGCGCGATACTGGTCGGGCCCTTTGAGCAGGTTGCCCTCTTCCAACAGCGGAAGGCGCACACTGTGCTCGGCGCGGGCACTCATGCGTGCCGGCGTGCTGCTGGTTTCCAGCTTGATGCGCAGCGCTTTGTGGCGGTGGTAGTTGTCGAGGCTCAGGCGGCCGATGGTGATGGCATCATCGCCGAATAGCCGAGCGGCCAGCTTGTTACGATTCTGCTGCAGCAGCTCATTGAACCAGTCGATAAAGCACTGCTGATCTTGCGTGGAAAGTACCACCTCGGGCTGACGGCTGCCCTGATGCAGTTTCTGCACCGCAGCGCCCATCAATCCCATTAGCCGGCTCTGGCAGGTCTTGTAGGCCTTGGTGGTGGGCGTCGCCGTGGGAAAAATCGTTCGACCAAGCGCCAGTAGGCCCCATAGCAGCGTGGCCATGTAGCTCTTGCCGCTGTTATTCTCCCCGACGAAGAGCGTCAGCGGGCGTAGCTCGATGTCGGCTTGCTGGAACCTGGCGAACTGCTCGACATGCAGGGTCCAGCGCTGGTGCATGGGCATAGGAAAGGCCCTATTGGTTCGTGTTGCCTGAGGGGCTAGGCAGTCGACGTATATCGTCGCCGAACGATGCGTTGATTGCCAGGGGCGAGGGGCAATTGGCAGCAGAAGTGCCGGTGAGCCGGCGCGGTGATGACTTGGTAACACCGATTTCGCGCAGCCAGGTCGGGTTCTGCTGACGTTTCGCGATAAGGAAGACTGCCAACCGGCTAACTCATGCAGCCTTTTCTATATCCTTATAAAGTGCATCCGGAGCCAGATCTGCACCATTAGGCCAACAGACAACTCCAAATTCATCAATGGATACCAAGGAAAAAAAAGCAGGATCTCTCAATGGCTCGAACACTGGTCCGAACAGCCTATCCTTAAGCGAAACAACGCCACTGGAGCCATCTGCAAAGACTACACGCAACCGGTAATCGGGCAGTGCTGCTACATAAGTGATTTTGTACATGACTGTCGCATCACTCATGGACCAGTATCCCCCCTGCTCTCGAGCGATACGGTGAATCGGCAGTTCTTAGATGCGGCCCTGCGTGGCGCGCATGATCTTGACACTGAGCCAGGCCGACAAGCGCGCAGGGTGCTCAACAGCTTCATCGAGCTCCACCATGAGGCGATATCGCCGCCCTTGGCGGTGTCATCGAGGCGGGAGCCGAAGAGCCGAACGACGGCCCTTTCGCCACAGTTTTCGGCAACCACTGCCTTGATAGCATTAATGTCGGACTGGGATAGGCGCATTTTTCCTCACAGCCGGATGCCCTGCTCCCGGGCGATTTCATGGATCGGAAAACGCTTCAAACCGGGAGCCTCCAGCAGAACATCGATCTTCTGCTCCCCGAGTTTCATGATGATGGCCCCTTCGAGCCGCGCGCAATCCCAAGCCGGGTTATCGACAGGCTGGGTGACCGTGACCATGAGGTCGATGTCGCCTCCCTTGGCAGCGTCGTCAACACGGGAACCGAAGAGGCGGATCTCGGCTTCCTTGCCAAAGATCTCGGCAGTGGCCGCCTTGATGACATCGATTTCGTGGCGATTCAGTCGCATGGGTGTTCGTACCGAAAAAGGTTGGCCATGGCGCTTACCCTCGCGGCGGCTATACTGGCTATCTATCCAGTTCAGTCCAGCCCGACAGGAGCGGGGGGGGGTGCCATGACCCGTGATAGCCGACCCGGCGAGCTCATCCAATCCGATGAGGCGGTAGTAGAGTTCGAACGCCTGCCCCAGGTGGTGAAGCGGCTCTCGGCTCGGGCGCGCCGGCATATCGCCAACAGCGTGTCGAAGAACACCATCCGCGGCATGCGGGCCGACCTGCGTGTCTATCAGCGTGCGGGTGGTCTGCTGCCGGCGGATGAGTTCGATATCGCCAAATTCATCGCCGACCAGCGCGCCCTGGGCAAGAAGCCCGCCACCCTCGAGCGCTATCTCAACTCTCTGCACATGTGGCATCGCTACATGAACCTGCCGTCGCCGGTGAGGAGCATGCCGGTGCGCGCCGTGATGCGTGGCATTCGCCGCTCGGCCGGTACGCGACAGAAGGAGGCGCCGCCGCTGCTGCTTGAGGATCTGCATCGTCTGCTGGATCACATCGACCGCAGCGACCTGCGTGGCAAGCGCGATAGTGCGCTGTTTGCTCTCTCTTTCCACGGCGCCTTTCGGCACAGCGAGGTGGTGGCGGTCTATCTGGAGGATATCCAGTGGGAGGCTCGCGGCATTCTGGTAGGCCTGCGACGCAGCAAGACCAACCAGGAGGGTGCCGAGGAGACCAAGGCGATCCTCCGCGCGCCGGCGTCCTTCTCGTACTGCCCCGTGCGGCTGCTGGAGGCGTGGCTGGCAGCCTCGGGCATCCGGCGCGGGGCGGTATTTCGCAGCCTCAGCCTGAGCGGGAAGCTGGGCGCCGGGCGGCTTACCGGCTGTGTGGTGGCCCAGCGTCTGGCGCACCACCTGGAAGCCGCCGGCATGACCGATCGTGGTTTCTCGCCGCACAGCTTTCGGGCCGGCTTTATCACCGAGGCGCATCGTCGCGGCAAGGCGGCAGTGGATATTAAGCGCGTCAGCGGTCACCGTTCCCAGAGTACCTTCGAGCGCTATATCCGGCGTAGCGATGCGTTCGAGGACCATGCCGGGGATTTCTACGGTGGCGTGGAGGAAGCGCTGCCGTGGGTGTATTGGTAAGGCAAAGGGTGGCAGCCGATGGCGTTGAGGCCGCTTGGGACTGGCTCTGGTCTGGCCAACGGTGGCCCGCTTGGGTCAGACCCCGGCCATCCCTGGCCGGTGTCTGACCCGGCGCGGAGGGAGTGCCTTGCCCCCTTGACCCCTTATTTGTAGGAGTAGTTGTAGTAGCCGTAGCCGTAGTAGGTGGCGGCCTTGCGCTGCATGGCGTTAAGGATGGCGCCCTTGACGCTGACGCCGGCGGTTTCCAGGCGGCGGGTGGCGATCTGGATCTCCTTAACCGGGTTCTGCTGGAAGCGGGCGACCATCAGGGTGGTGCCACACTGGCGGCCGACGATGGCGGCATCGGTGACGGCGAGCACCGGCGGGGTGTCGAGGATCACCAGGTCGTAGCGCTCGCTGGCGGTGGCCAGGAAGTCGCTGAAGCGCTGGTGCATCAGCAGCTCCGAGGGGTTGGGCGGTGACTCCCCCCGCGAGAGGTAGTCGAGCCCTTCCAGGTTGCTGTGGCGCACCACCTCGTCGAGGCCCTGCTTGCCGGCGAGCAGCTCCGAGAGGCCCTGCTTGCTGCGCCCGCCGAAGGCGTTGTGCACGTGGCCCTTGCGCATGTCGGCATCCACCACCAGCACGCGCTGGCCGGCCTGGGCACAGACGGCGCCGAGGTTGATGGAAACAAAGCTCTTGCCTACCGAGGGGCTGGAGCCGGTGATCACCAGGCGGTTGTCATCGGCCTCGAGCATGGCGAAGTGCAGGCTGGTGCGCAGGCCGCGCAGGGCCTCGATGGCGTTGTCGGCAGGGGCGCGCTCGGCGAGCACGGCGGTGGCGATCGCGCTGGCGTGGCGGTCGCGCTTATGCTTCACCCGGCGCACCAGCTTCTGCTGTTCATCGGATAGCGGCACGGTGGCGTAAACCGGCAGGCCGGCCTCCTCGATCTGCTCCGGGCTCTCCACACCGCGGTTGAGCAGGCCGCGCACCAGCACCATGCCCACCGCCAGCATGCCACCCAGCAGGGTGGCCAGCACCACGATCAGCGGCTTCTTAGGCTCGATGGGGGCCGCGCCCACCAGCGCCTCGTCGATGATGCGCACGTTGCCCACGGTGCCGGCACGGGCTACCTCGAGCTCCTGGATCTTGTTGAGCACGTTGACGTAGATCGCCTGGGTGACCTCGACGTCGCGAGTCAGGCGCACGATTTCCTGCTGGGCGGCGGGCAGCTCGTTGACGCGCTCGTTGAGCTGGGCACGCTCCTGCTGTAGCTGACGCTTCTTGCGCAGCAGGGTCTGGTAGGCAGGGTGGTTGGGGGTGAAGCGCTGGGCCAGCTCGGCTTCCTGGAACTCCAGCTCGTTGAGCTGCTGCTCCAGGGCGATGAACTGCTGGATGGTGGCCTGGGATTCGCTGGAAAGATCGACGCTGTCCATCTCCACGCGGTAGTCGTTGAGGGCGTCCTCAGCCTGGGCCAGCTGGGCGCGCAGCTCCGGGGCCTGGTCGCGCAGGAACTCCAGGCTCTGCTGGGCCTGGGCAGACTGGCGCTCGACGTTCTGGGTGAGGAAGGTCTCGGCCACGGCGTTGAGGGAGCGGCGGATCTCCTCGCGCTCGGTGCCGGTCAGGGTCAGCCGGAGCATGCCGGTGCTGGAGCCACGACCACCGCCGACCTCACTGACCGAGAGCCGGCCCTTGATATTGCCGATGGCCGCCGGTAGCGAGCGCTTGAGCAGGGTGAACTCGGCGCCCGGTGCCGCGTCGAGCGCGGCGATACGCAAGGTGATGGCGCCGTCGTGGAAGTCGACCAGCTGGCCGACTCGGCCTTCGCCCAGCAGCCGCTCACCCTCCTCGCCCTGGCGCAGCACCTCGAAGCGCTCGCCCTCCAGGGCACGCAGGGTCAGCGGGGTACCGCGCAGCGGATCGGCGACGTCCAGGCGGCCCACCTCCAGCTGCTCGCCGGCCCACACCCAGGGCTTGCCGGCCATGAACTCAGGGCGCTCGATACCGTGACGACGAATGAAGTTACCGATGACCGGCAGGGTGCGCGGCTGCACCACGGTTTCCAGGCCAATGCGATCGACCACCTGCCCCAGCACCATGCGCGACTGCAGGATCTGCACCTCGGCGGCAGTGGAGGACTCGCCCTCCTGGCCGAACACCTCGGCGAGATCACCCAGCGGGCTGACGGTGGAGCGGCGCTCCACCTGCACCAGGGCATCACCCTGATACACGGGGGTAGCCAGCAGCGCATAGGCCACGCCACCCAGGGCAAACACGAAGGTGATGGCGATGATTAGCCACTTGTGGTCGAGGAGCAGGCCGAAGAGACGGCCGAGGTCGATTTCGTCGTCGGCGGGGGCGGCGGCGCGTGGAGGGTTCTGTGGGTCAGACATGTGGGGGGTGTTCCGTGGTTAATAAGCGGCCAAGCGGCCAAGCGCCGAGCAGCCAAGCTGTGTGGTGCTACCTTGAAAGCTCTGAAGCAAGATTCGTGGGGGCTTCGATGCGATTTGAGGATCTCGCTGTCTGGCAGCGCTCCGCCAGGCTATGTGGCGAAGTTTTCAGGCTTTTCCGGGGTTCTCGCGACTTCGGCTTCAAGGACCAGATCACGCGCTCTGCCTTATCCATTTCCAGCAATATTGCCGAAGGCTATGAACGGGACTCCAATCCTGACCGTTTGAGGTTCTTGAGCTACGCCAAGGGGTCGTGTGCCGAGCTCAGGTCACAGATCTACATTGGCGTCGATATCGGCTATATCGAGACAGCCCAGGGCCAGCGATGGGCACAGGAGACGCGTGAAATATCGAGAATGATCCATGGTTTGATGAATCGTTTCCGCCGCTAGTCCCGGGCAAAGGAGGCCCCGCCCCTTTGGGTCAGACCCCTTGTATGGGGCTGGGGGCTGGCGTGGCGCCCATGATAAGCGACGTGCTCACCGCTAGGGGTCTGACCCACGGGGCTCGCTTGGCCGCTTGGCCGCTTGCCCGCTAGAGCTTACCCGCCCACTCCCCCACCGCAGCCTTCAGAAGCTCATGCACATGCTCGAACGCCTCGCGGCTCTTGCGGTAGGGATCCGGGATCTCCGGTTCGCCGGGTAGCCACTTGCCGAGGAGCATGGTCTTGCCCAGGGCCTCGGGGGCCAGCTCGCCGATGGCGCGGCGTTGGCCCTGGCTCATGACGAGGATCAGGTCGGCCTGAGCCAGCATCTCGCGGGTGAGCTGGCGGGCCTGGTGGCCGGCGACGTCGAGGCCGTCGGCCTCGGCGAGTTCACGGGCGGTGGGCTCGACGCCGTGGCCGACCAGGGCGCCGAGGCCGGCGGAGCTCAGCCGCTTATCCGGCAGTGCCCGGCGCAGCAGGGCCTCGGCCACCGGGCTGCGGCAGATGTTGCCGGTGCAGACGATCAGCAGGCGATCGAACATCAGTCGTTGAAGTCGCGCACGTCGTCGATGGAGTCCACGGTGGTGCCCGGCAGGCTGATGGAGGGCAGCAGCAGGCTGATCACGCGGTTCCAGCGGGCGATGGGTGCGGTGGTCACATAGACCACGTCCTGGGGCTGCATGGTGAAGCGGCTGGCCAGGGTGAAGGAGGCGGCGTTGCTGACGTCGAGCTGATAGACAGTGGCGAGCTTGTCGCCCTGCTCTTGGCCGCGGATGACGAAGATGCCGGAGGGGTCGGCGCTGCGCTCGTCGATGCCGCCACTCTGGGCGATCACGTCCATCAGGCTCATGCGCTCGTTGCCCAGCGGAAGGCGGCCGGGGCCGTTGACCTGACCCATCACCGCCACGGCCTGGTTCTCGGCGCTGGGCACATGCAGGATATCGCCGGGCTGGAGCAGGCGGTTCTGGCTCATGTCGCCGTTGCGCATCAGGTCGAACAGCGAGATGCGCTGCTGCTGGCCGTCGCGGTTGAGGAAGATGGTGTGCCAGTTGGCGCCGGGGTTGGCGCTGCCCACCTGGCTGATGGCGTCGACCAGGGTCAGCGGCACGCTGGTGATGGGCAGGGTCTTGGGCTCGCTGACCTCGCCGCTGAGGTAGACCTTCTTGGCGTTGAAAGCGGCGACGCTGACCTCGACCTGGGGCTCGGTGATATAGGCGGCAAGGCGACGGCTGAGCTCGCTGCGAATCTCGCCGACCGTCTTGCCCTCGGCGTGCACGCGGCCGATGTAGGGATAGTAGAAGGTGCCGTCGCCCTGCACGCGGTTGCCTACCTCGGCGGCGCTGCGCTCGGTGCCGCCGGGGTTGGTGAGCTCGGGGTGGTCGTAGACGATGATGCTGAGCACATCGCCGGGGCCGACCCGGTATTCGTAGGCCGCCAGCGCGTCCCGGAAGGCGTCGCTCATCGGCACCGCGGGGTCACTCTCCTGCCAGCTGGCGAGCAGCCCGGGGGTGATGGGCTCGATATCCACCAGCTCGTCGATGGGGGCCGTCTCGGTCTGGTAGTCCATATGGCTGCCGGGGGCGAAGGAGCAGCCGGCGAGAAGCGCCGTGGCGGCCAGGGCGATAAGCAGTTTATTCGGCATGGTTCGCGACATAGGGTGGCGCCTGTAGACGGGAGAGGTAGGCCATTCTGCCACGCTACCGCCCCAGGGTGTCATGGCGCATCCCTGAGGCCTGGTATCGATGGACAAGATGTAACGCTCATGATGCAACTTTCCGGCGCGAAAACGGTCGAGCGCCTGGCAAGCGTGGCGACTATACATGACATCACCGTGACATCTCCATACACCGATGGTGGGCTGACACCTCTTGTACGAGATCTCTTACAAGGCGTCGCCATGCCTTATTATTCTTAGGTGGAATCTGCCCATACAGGCGGCGAGGTGACGAGACAGGAACGGATTATGCGATTAAGCTTGGGGGCGAACGTGCCCGACGCGGCACTCGCGGACACCCGAAACGGGAGGACCCTGAGCATGAAGAGCACAATGAAGACAGGCATGGCCCTGGTCGCGATCACCGGGATGCTGAGCGCCCCGCTGGCCATGGCACAGGATAGCGTGCCGGATTCCGCCGTCCAGGCGCCGGCGGCACAGGCCGCCGGCGGTGGCGCCCCGGCCAGCGGCGGCGCCTCCGGGCTGGCCAGCGCCCTGGGCATCAGCAACGTCGCCCTGACCGTGGGGATCGGTGCCGCCATCGCGGTGGCGGTCGGCGTGGCGGCCTCCGGCGGCGGCTCCTCCTCCTCCGGCACCAACTGAGCCCCGCCCCCCTGATTCGTCCCCTTGATGACGCCGGAGCCCGCATGACGTCGCCTTACCGACAAGGCAGAGCCGCCGTACAGAGCCGCCCCCGGGCGGCTTTCTCACGTCTATCCCGCCGCTGGCGGCGCCTGGGCCTGGGCCTGGGGGCCAGCGCCCTGCTAGCCGGCTGTGCCAGCGGCGGCGCCTCGCCGGCCGCGGCGATCCTCGGCGATGCGCTGAGCGATCCGCGGGACCTCGCCGGCCAGGCCGCCGAGATCCCCTTCGCCAGCCTGGTGCTGGACGCCGGGGACCGCCGCGGCCTGGTGGTGCTGGGCGCCGAGGCCGCGGGGGAGACCTACTGGCCGGCCGGCGACGGCGGCCTGGTCACCCTGCGCCATGAGGGCCTGCACGCCACCGCCGGCCTGCCCGCCGACCTGCTGGATAGCGACTACCGCGGGCCGGGCGAGGCGCCCTGGCGGGCGGCGTCGCCCGCCGAGTTTGCCGTCACGCGCACCTGGCAGGACGCCGATGGGCTGCCGCGGCGCCTGTCCGCCCGGGGCAGGCTGCGCTGTGAGGCCGCCCAGCCCGTCGAGCTGCCGCTGGCCACGCTGGCTCTCGAGCGCTGCGCGATGACCCTGCGCTGGGAGAACGGTGCCACCACCGCGGGGGTGCTGTGGCGCGAGCCGCATAGCCGGCGGCTGTGGGCCGGCGAGGAGCAGGCCTGGCCCGAGGGCCCCACGATCCGCTGGGAGGTGGCCAGACAATGGTGGTAGCCCCGAACCTCCCCTTGGGGTCAGACCCCTAAGAGGATTTTGGGGTCAGACCCTTAAGGGGATTTAGCCGGCGAGCCAGAACACTTGGGAGTGGACGGTGGTAACAACATGGTGGTGAGATCACGGCGGGTGAAGGCCCTGCTGGTAGGGGTGTGGCTGTTGTCACCGTTGAGCGCGGTAGCGCAACAGGTGGCCGAGCCGCGGCTTTCGGATGCCTGGCTAGCGACACTGCAGCAGGGCGCAGCGCGCATCGCCTGGAGCCACGCCTTCGCCCTGCGCGAGACGAACGCCGACGCGCTGGAGGGCGAGCGGCGCCGGCTGGCCGCCGAGCTGGCCCCGCTCACCCTGGGGGCGCTGGCCGAGGGCCACCCGGCGCTGGCCCAGGGCTTGATGGCGTGGCGCGAGACGCTGGAAGGCCAGGCCGCCCTGCCCGCCCGCACCCCCGGGCGCCACGACCTGCCCTGGCTGGGCGCCCACCAGCGCCACGACCCGGCGCTCGCCGACGTGCGCCTATGGGGCCACTGCGCGGTGCCGAGCTGGGTGGAGGTGTGGCACCTGGGCGGCGTCTCGCGGCTGACCTGGCGGCCGGGGCTGAACCTGACCGCGGCGCTGCGAGGCCTGCCGGAGAACACCACCCGAGGGGCGCAGCGGGCGGTGCTGATCACCCCGGCCGGCGAGCGCCACCGCCGCGGCATCGCCGCCTGGAACCACCAGGCCACCCCGCTGGTGCCGGGCAGCCGGGTGATGCTCGAGCTGCCTCCCGGCGTGGGCGACGCCGGCGGCATCCGGCGGCTGATCAACGAGCGGCTGCCGGCCTACCTGGCCACACGGCTGCCGGGGGAAGAGTGCGAGATTCAAGGGGTCAAGGGGTCAAGGGATCAAGGGGTCAATGAATGAGTAAGAAGTGTTTTAGTGACAGGCTTCAAGGAGTCAAAGGGGCGCGGAGCAACGGGTTCCTTGACTCCTTGACCCTTGATCCCTCGCGTCTTATTCCTTGCTCCTTGTTCTTAGCGGCAACGCCTGCCCTCGCCGCCGGCCTGGCCGGCGAGCTCGGCACCGGCCAGAGCGACTTCGGTGGCGTGGGGCTGATGCAGACCCCCACGGCACGCATGGCGCCGCTGGGCACCATGAGCGCGAGCTGGAGCCGCACCTCGCCCTATCGCCGCTACAGCCTGTTCTTCCAGCCTGCCGAGTGGTTCGAGGGGGGCTTTCGCTACGTGGAGGTGGAGGATCGCTCCTCGGAGCTGTTCGACCGCTACCTCGACAAGGGCTTCGACATGAAGCTGCGCCTGCTGGAGGAGAGCGGCGTCTGGCCGCAGCTGGCGCTGGGCCTGCGCGACGTGGGCGGCACCACCCTGTTCGGCGCCGAGTATCTGGTGGCGAGCAAGCGCTGGCACGACTTCGACATCACCCTGGGGCTGGGCTGGGGCTACCTGGGCAACGCCGCAGACGTGGACTCCCCCTTCGGCTGGCTGGCCGAGCGCTTCGACGAGCGCCCCGACGACGTCGGCGGCGACCAGGGCGGCGAGTTCGCCATCGATGCGCTGTTCCGCGGGCCCATGGCGGTGTTCGGCGGGGTGGAGTACCAGACCCCCTGGGACCCGCTGGTCCTGCAGCTGGAGGTCGAAGGCAACGACTACGCCAACGAGCCGCTGGGCACTGATCAGGAGCAGGACAGCCGCCTCAACTATGGGGCGAGGCTGGCCCTGACCGACAACCTGGAGCTGCGCGCCGGCTGGCAGCGCGGCAATACCGCCATGGCGGGGCTCAGCTGGAACCTCGACCTGGCGGGGCTGAGCCAGGTCAAGCGCGACCCGCCCGCCGCGGACCCGGACGCGCCGGCCCGCGAGGACTGGGCGGCGGTGAGCCGCGAGCTCGAGGAGAACGCCGGCATCGCGGTGGCGCGCATCGACCATGAGGGGCGCGACCTGACGGTGACCGGCGAGCCGGTGACCTACCCCTCGCTGATGGAGAGCGAGGTACGTGCCGGGCGCATCCTCCACGCCCAGGCCGGCGACGACGTGGAGCGCTTCCGCTTCCGCTGGGAGAACCGCGGCCTGGCGCTGCGCGAGGATGTCCACCAGCGCGCGGCGCTGGTGGCGGCGACCCGCTCCGCCGCGCACGAGGATAACCACCTCTATGGCCTCTACGCCCACGCCGAGCTCGCCGAGCCCGGCGGCGAGATGCTCTACGCGGCGCAGCCCCAGCGCTTCACCTGGAGCCTGGCGCCGCGCCTGGACCAGAACTTCGGCGGCCCGGATGGCTACCTCTACCGGCTGATGGCGGTGCTCGACGCCGAGTATCGCACCGACCGCCACGGCTGGTTCTCCGGCCAGCTGGCCTGGACCGCCTTCGACAACCTCGACGACTACGAGTACATCGCCGACTCCGAGCTGCCCCGGGTGCGCACCTTCATCGGCGACTACCTCAGCGAGGCGAGCGTCGGCATCGAGAACCTGCAGTACACGCGTACCGCCAGCCTGGGCGACGACTGGTACGCCATGGGCTACGGCGGCCTGCTGGAGATGATGTACGCCGGTGCGGGGGGCGAGCTGCTCTACCGCCCCTTCAACAGCCCGCTGGCGGTGGGCCTGGACCTGAACTGGGTGCGCCAGCGCGACTTCGAGCAGCGCTTCGGCCTGCGCGACTACGACGAATGGACCGGCCATCTCACCGGCTACCTGGAGACCGGCTTCGAGGACGTGCTGGCCACGCTGAGCGTGGGGCGCTACCTGGCCGGCGACGTGGGCACCACCCTGGACCTGTCGCGGGAGTTCGACTCCGGGGTACGGGTGGGTGCCTGGGGCACCTGGACCGACGCCGACGACGACTTCGGCGAGGGGGGCTTCGACAAGGGGCTCTACCTGTCGATCCCCTTCGACGCCATGTTCACCCGCTCCAGCCGCGAGCGCGCCGAGATCGCCTGGCGGCCGCTGACCCGCGACGGCGGCGCCACCCTCAACCGCCGCTACACCCTCTACGACCTGACCGAGGAGCGCGACCTGGGGCGCTACTGGGAGGAGCACGAGACGGCGTGGGAGTGAGCGAGCGGCCAGCGGCCAAGCGGCCTTTCCCTCGGGGTCTGACCCCAAGGGAGCGTGGCCCTTGGGGTCTGACCCCCACGTTGTTGATTGCTCCAGCGGCGGGGTCAGACCCCAAAGGAGCGGGGTCAGACCCCAAAGGAGCGGCAACCTGACCGCGTGTGCCTGCAAATTCCATTGGCTAACGGCGTTCGCCTTCCGTAGGCTATCGGGTAGCCCCAGGATGGGTGCCTCACATAGGAGAACAGACCATGCGCGTTAATCCCCTCATGGCCGCCGCCGCCCTGTCGCTTTCATCGCTCGCGGCCGGTCAGGCGCTGGCCTACCAGGCCGGCGACCTCTATGTGCGCGGCGAGCTCAAGAAGGCCGATATCGGTGCCGAGGAGCTCTCCCGCGAGAACGCCCTCGGCGTGGCCGGCGGCTACCTCTTCCTCGACAACCTGGGCGTGGAGCTCGGCATCGGCGAGGACGTGGAACACGACTATCGGCTCGGTACCGGCCAGGCCGGCAGCCTCGACCGCATGCCGATCAACCTGCTGGTGCATTACTACCCGCTGGGCGGCGTGACCGCGGCCCGGGTGCAGCCCTTCATCGGCGTGGGCGTGAACTACACGCGCTTCTCCGGCGTGAGCGGCGGCGGCATGGACGTCGATGACAGCTACGGCTTCGCCGGCCAGGTCGGCATGGACCTGATGATCACCGACAGGCTCAGCGCCACCGGCTTCGCCCGCTACACCGAGGTCGACGCCGAGTTCGAGCAAGACGGCCAGGGCGTCGACGACGTGCGCCTCGACCCGCTGACCGTCGGTGCCGGCATCACCTACCGATTCTAAGCCAACTTGGGGGTCAGACCCTTAAGGGGACTTAAGGGTCTGACCCCTGTATTTTCCTCGAGGAAGAGGAGTCACCCTCGGCATGACGCGCTTTGCTTTCGTGATTTCAGACCTTTACGGTGGTGGCGCTCAAAAAGTACTGCTCAATACAGCCGATTCGCTCAGGGAGAAGGGCCATCAAGTTCGTGTCTTCACGCTTCGCAACAAGGTGGAACACGATATACCGGAAGAGTTGGTCATCGAGAACCTTGCCGTCATCAACAAGGTGACAAAGGCCCTGTCCAATGTCGTAATAGAGCGGCTTCAAGCGAGACGCATTCGGGAAGCCCTGCTCGCGTATGCGCCCGATGTGACGATTTCATGCTCCTGTGACAAGATCACACGACATATCAACGATCTGAATATTTATTACTGGGTGCATGCAAACAGTATCGAAGGGGCAAAGACTGATAAGCTCAGAAACAAGCGTATCAGGAAGGTCAAAAGGTTCTATACGAAGAAGAAGCTCATCGCTGTTTCCGGAGGAATTCGGGATTCCCTCGTGGCATCCGCTGGACTCGACCCAAAAGACATTGAAGTGATTTACAACCCCTTCAACCAGGGCGTCTTGTGCCGGCTTGCTAAGGAGCCTCTCCCTGAACCTCAGCCTTCAGAGTACTTCATACATGTTGGCACCTTCGAGATTCGCAAGCGCCACGACCGGTTGATACGCGCCTACCATGAAAGCGGTATCGCCACCCCATTGGTTATCATGGGTAAGGGCTCTGATGAGGAGCGCCGTGCGATCGCAGACCTGATCCAGCAGCTTGGCCTGGAAAAACAAGTGCATATCCTCCCCTTTCAGCGCAACCCCTATCCCTGGATTGCCAAGGCCAAGGCGTTACTGCTGACATCGGATCAGGAAGGATTACCTACCGTGCTTATCGAAGCCTTGTTGCTGCACGTGCCGATCATCAGCACCGATTGCCCCAGTGGCCCACGCGAGATTCTCACCGGCGAGCTCGCCGACTTCCTGGTCGCTCCGGAAGACGAGAAGGGGCTGGCCGAGGCGATCGCCCGCATGGACCGGGCCCCGGTGACGATCGACGAACGCCATTACCGGCGGTTCCTGACCGAGAGCGTCATTCCGCAGTTCGAGGCGTTGTGACCCATGGCGCCCCGCCTTCTGGACCTCCCCTTCAACGACCGCCGCCGCCGCTACCTGGTGTTCCAGGCGCAGGGGCTGCCTGCGCGCCTCGCCCTGGCTAACACCGCCACTACCCACGTCTTCGAGGCCGCCGGCAGCAGCCGCTTCTTCCTTTCCGGGGATGGCCGGATCCTGGCCAAGGTGGTGCCGGACAAGTTCGAGCGGCGCCGGCGCCCCCTGAAGTGGCTGCTGCGCGACTACCTGGAGAAGCGCTGGCTGGGCCAGTGCGACGCCAGGAAGGAGTACCGCAGCCTGCAGGTGATTCGCCAGGCGGGACTGGCCACCCCGCGTTGCCACGGCTGGGGGCTGTCGCTCAATCCCGTGAACCGCAACGCCTCGCTGCTGTTGATGCACCGGCCAGTACATGCGGGGATCCGCCAGGGGGGCGAACGCCGGATCCCCGCCAGGGGGCATGGGTATCACTCTGTTCATTTCACCTTTCATCCAATGCCCAGTGGCCCCTGCGTCAGGAGTCGAGGGGCCAGGGCCTGCAGCCGGAGCTCAACCAGCTCGATTTTCCCGCCGATAGATGGGGCTCTCCCCGTCCGGCAGGCTCTTGAACCTCCCCCACAGCACCGCCAACAGGAAGGCGAAGATCATCACCCCGCTGTTGTGTTCGAGAAACGCCTGGGAAAGCCCGAAATCGATATAGGCGACGCAAAGCAGGGTACCGGCGACGGCGAGGGAGCGCTGTGGCAAGTCGGAGGCCGTCAAGCGAGCCGCGAATAGCCGCAACGGCACCAGATAGAGCGCCAGCAGTGCGGCCAGCCCCAGAACACCCCGCTTGGCGAAGGCATTGAGGAATTCGTTATGGGGATGGCCGTAGCGCTCTGCCACCTGGGGGTGCACCACCCCCTCGTCGCCCAATGCCTGCATCCCTTGGCGATAGCCATTCTCACCCCAGCCAACCAGCGGCTTCTCCAGGATCAGTCGCGAGGCCCCCTTCCACATCTCGAAGCGGGCACCGAGCGAACTGGTACGGTTCTCGCCGGCGGCATACCGCTCGATATCTACAAACGCCTGGTCTACGCGCGGCTGCACGCCGGTTTGAGGCAGTACATAGACCAGCGCGGCTCCCCCGAGCACCAAGGCCACCGCAGCGACTTTCAGGCGCAGCGAGAGATGCTTGCCGTAGCCCCGATAAAGCACCAACAGAATGAAGGGGATACCCACCCAGCCGCCACGGCTGCCGGAGAAGAGCGAGCCGAGGATTCCCAGCAGCGCCCCCAGTATCAGGAAAGAGCACCAGGCGTGGCGGTGACGCTGTGCCACCGCCCAGCCCAGCCCCGCCAGGCAGAGGATGCCCAGCAGCATGCTCAGGTTGCCGTACTGGATGACATGGGTGTGGCCACCCGCCCGGCCCACGCCCTCAACAAGCTTCTGCCAACCGGCCCAGCCACCCGCGCCGATGGCGCCGACGGCCAGGCCACTCCACAGCCAACTCAGCCGGGGTGGGTAGGCCATCACCAGCAGCATCGCCGGTATCGCCAGCAGGAACCGCATGGGCTTGTCGACACCGGACCAGCCCTGGCCATCCCACCAGGCCTCGGCGATGCCGACCGCCGCATAGGCGGCCATCGCCGCCATGATGGCCAGATCGCGACGCTCCAGGCCCAGCGCCGGGCGCTGGATCAGCAGCACCGCGCTGCCCAATAGCAACATCGCTGCGCCTAGCGAATAACCGCTAGGCGCGACCAGCGCAATGGCACCAAAAAGGAAGGCGGATAAGCTGGTATAGCGTTGGAGCAGTAATGCCTGCCCGGAGAGGGGGGGCAAAGCGAAGTCGACTCGCGTGGGCATGGAGGTAAAGGCTCGACGGTGTTGGTTTGCAGGGGCCAGAAACGAGAATGGCCGGCATATGGCCGACCATTCTACCATGCCCTACCCCAGCGTCTCGCTATCCGGCGTAGCCTTTCGGGTTGGCCGACTGCCAGCGCCAGGTGTCGGCCATCATATCGTCGAGACTCCTTTCTGTGCTCCAGCCCAGCTCTCGTTCTGCCTTGGCGGCATCGGCCCAGAACGCCGGCAGGTCTCCCGGCCGGCGCGCGCCGAAGCGATAGGGCACCTCGACGCCGGTGACCCGGGTGAAGCTCTTGACCATCTCCAGCACCGAGATCCCCTGGCCGGTGCCCAGGTTGTAGACGGAGACCCCCGGCGCCTCCAGTGCCTTCAGTGCCTTGAGATGGCCCACCGCCAGGTCCACCACATGCAGGTAGTCCCGCTCGCAGGTGCCATCCGCGGTCGGATAGTCGTTGCCGAAGATCGCCAGCTCGTCGCGACGGCCCACGGCCACCTGGGCGATGAAGGGCATCAGGTTGTTGGGAATGCCTTGGGGATCCTCGCCGATCAGCCCGGACGGGTGCGCCCCGATAGGATTGAAGTAGCGCAGTAGCGCCATCGACCAGCGCTCGTCCGCGGCGGCCAGGTCTTCCAGCACCTTCTCCACCATCGCCTTGGAGGTGCCGTAGGGGTTGGAGGTGGAGCCGCGCGGCATGCTCTCGAGGTAGGGCACCGGCGCCTCGCTGCCGTACACCGTCGCCGAGGAGCTGAAGATGAGGCGGTGCACGCCGGCAGCGGCCATCGCCTCGCACAGCACCAGGGTGCCATTCACGTTGTTGTCGTAGTAGGCAAGCGGCTTGGCCACACTCTCCCCTACGGCCTTGAGGCCAGCGAAATGGATGACCGCCTCGATGGCATGCTCGGCGAAGACCGCATCGAGGGCGTGCCGATCGCGAATATCACCCTCGACAAGAGGCACCACCTTGCCGGTGATGCGCTCCACGCGGCGCACCGCCTCCTGGGAGCCATTGCAGAGGTTGTCGATGACGACCACCTCGCGCCCTGCTTGGAGCAGTTCGACCACGGTATGGGAGCCGATATAGCCGGCGCCGCCGGTTACCAGAATCACCCTATCGTTCCTCAATACGCATTCTTGCTGATGAAGCCCTTGAAAATCGTCAAGAAGATGATGCGAAGATCCAGCCAAATCGACCAATTGTCGATATACCACAGGTCATATTCGACACGCTTCTCCATCTTTTCAAGCGTATCGGTCTCGCCTCTCAGACCATTGACCTGGGCCCAGCCAGTAATACCAGGCTTGACCTTGTGGCGCCGCATATAAGACTCTACCAATTCCTTGTAATGCTCGTTGTGAGCCAGAGCGTGGGGGCGTGGCCCAACGATGGACATGCGCCCCTGCAGCACATTGTAGAACTGCGGCAACTCATCGAGAGACGTTCGACGCAGGAAAGCACCTATCGGCGTAATGCGGGTATCCTCTTTAGTGGCCTGGGTCACTTGGCCATTTTGCTCCTGATGCACCTTCATAGAGCGGAACTTGTAGACCTTGAACCGCTTGCCATTGGCGCCGGTGCGATACTGCTTGAACACCACCGGGCCGGGCGAAGTGACCTTGATCGCAATAGCAATCCCTGCGCAGATCGGCAAGATAAGCAGGCTGATCAGCCCACCGATCAGAATATCTTCAAGTCGCTTGATCACCCGGGCCATACCATTCATCGGTGTCACGCTCAGGTCGATGGCATAGTGACCCGCAACCTCACTCATTCGATGGTTCAGCAGGTGCATATCACGAAAATCGGGAATAAAGCGAACCTCTGCGGTATGGTTGCGCAGGCTATAGAAGATGGAGCGTACGACGTCACCCATTTCCAGGGGCAAGCAGATCCAAACCTCACGTGCCTTGGATTCGGTAACTCGCCTGGCAAGTCGCTCAAGCCAGGCCTCCCCCGGGTTGCCGCCAATGCGTTCAATACCGGCGATGGAGTAGCCTTCGCCCGGTGAAGCGCGCATTCCCTTCGCCACACTCACCAATTGGTGGCCCGGCCCCACCAGGAACACCGAGCGGCGCGCCCTGCCCCTCAAGCGAGCACCCCGCAGTACCAGCTGCGCCGTCACACGGGCACCACCCGCCATGACAAAGGACAGCAACAGCGTCATCCCTATCCAAAGACGGGAATAGCGTTGCGCCGCATTGGCAAAGTAGATGATCGACGTGGCCAGCAGTGCCACCACCACCCAGACCAGCAGCAAACGCCCCAAAAGGGTGGAGATACTGGTAATCCGCCAGCGGGTATAGCCCCCCAGCACACTGTTGAGCATCACCACAAAGAGGGCCATGATGACCATGGCCAGCACAAAACGTTCTGGCAGCTGAAAATTTCCGAAACGCCACCAGTGGGCTAGCAAGCCACCCAAGACGATGGCAAGTGCATCCACAAAGGGCACTATCAATTGAGCAGGATAACGTTCTGCAAGGCCTTTTGGTTTACTGGGCATTATTGAATTCTTCTTCACTTCATGTGGATTTTGCCTGGTCCAGCAGGCGTCACGCCGGCCTGCCAAGCAGGCAAGGAAAACGATCGGGTAGGGGCCGGGGTTTCCCCCGGCGCCCTCCAGGGAAAACGCATGAAAGCGATTACACCGCGAGAATGTCTGCCAAATAGGTCTCATCCAGCGCGGTTTTCTTCTGCTTCCGTCGGATTCCACCCTTGAAACGCGCCTCCCCTTTCAGGTAATTCAGCGCGATATGCCGGACCCTGGCGAGGTTTCCTGCCGCATGGCCTCGATGGATTTTGCAGGCATCCTCGCGGAGCGCCACATCCAGCGACCAGTGGAGTTTATTCTCGACAAACCAATGCTGGCGGGCCGCTTCGGCGAGCTTCTTGGCGCTCAGTTCAGCAGAGCTGATGTAGTAGCGGATCATCGGGGCTTCTGGCACCTCATCGCCTTCCTGACGGAAACTCATCACCACGCCCACCGTTTTTAGGCCTGGCCATTCATAGCTAAGCTCCTGAAACTCTTCATTAACCTCGCTGACAATATGGTATCTGGTCTCTTGCCGGCCTCGGTTCTTCTCGTCCGTGACATAGGCATCCCCTTCGAAGTTGACCACCTTGGCCATGGGAAACGCCGCCTCGAAGGCATCCGCCAGGGCTGGCTGATTTTCCTTCACCGACAGCAGGTAATCGGCGCCCTTCTGCAGCACCTGAGTGGCGATCTCCTTTTGGCACCCCATAGCATCGATCGTCACCAGACAGCCTTGCAGATTAAGAAGCTTGAGCAGCTCGGGAATCGCCGTGATCTCGTTGGATTTCTCGGCCGTCTTGACCTGGCCCAGCACCACACCATTCGCCGCACTAAAGGCACTGACCATGTATATCGCCCCTTTGCCCAGGGAAAACGCACGAAAGCTTTCACACCGCGAGAACATCTGCCAAATACTCCTC
>NZ_AXCA01000052.1:0-13087 GCF_000475415.1 Halomonas sp. PBN3
AGGGCTATCGCAGTTACCGAACCAAGGGGCGCTGGGGATAAGCCGAAGAGGAGGTCCGAGGACCAGGGACGGCCGAGGTAGCGTACAGGGAGGTATTTACAGCGCCTCCTCGTAGGCTTATCGCCAGATCAGCCCCGAGCTATCGAGCAGCCAGGCTATCTGCGATAGCCCTGCGGGTGCGACCCCGCGTCATGCCGTGTGCCGCCCTTGGCTGCTATCATCGCCGCATCCGACCCCGGGCCCCGGCCCACCACAAGGAGCGAGACCGTGTCCGACCTCGATACCACCACCTACGACTGGGACCTCTTCGTGATCGGCGCCGGCTCCGGCGGCGTCAGGGCGGCGCGCACCGCCGCCGCCACCGGCGCCCGCGTGGCCGTGGCGGAGGACCGCTACCTGGGCGGCACCTGCGTCAACGTGGGCTGCGTGCCCAAGAAGCTCTACTCCTACGCCGCCCACTTCCGCGACGCCTTCGAAGATGCCGAGGGCTTCGGCTGGCGGCTCGACGCGGCGCCGACCTTCGACTGGCCGACCCTGCGCGACAACAAGGTGGGCGAGATCAAGCGCCTCAACGGCATCTATGCGCGCCTGCTGGATGACGCCGGGGTACGCCTGATCAACGCCCGGGCCCGGGTGCTGGATGCCCATCGCGTCGCGGTGGGCGACGAGGTGCACAGCGCCGCGAAGATCCTGGTGGCGGTTGGCGGCTGGCCCTGGATCCCCGAGTTCCCGGGCAGCGAGCTCGCTCTGAGCTCCAACGAGGTGTTCGACCTCGACCGCTTCCCCGAGCGCTTCCTGGTGCTGGGCGGCGGCTATATCGCCGTGGAGTTCGCCAGCATCTTCAATGGCCTGGGCAGCGAGACCCACCTGATCTACCGCGGCGAGCTCTTCCTGCGCGGCTTCGACCGCGAGGTGCGCGAGTTCACCCGTGACCAGATGGCCGCGAAGGGCGTCGACCTGCGCTTCGACACCAACGTCGAGCGCATCGAACGTGTCGAGGGCGGCCTGGTGGTGACCCTCACCGACGGCGAGACCCTGGAGGTGGATGCGGTGCTCGCCGCCACCGGCCGCCGCCCGCACCTCGAGGGGTTGGGCCTGGAGGCGCTGGGGGTCGAGCTCGACGACGGCGGCTACATTAAGGTCAACGATCGCCTCGAGAGCTCGGTGCCCTCGGTGCTGGCCCTGGGCGACGTCATCGGTGGCCCAGAGCTTACCCCGGTGGCGCTGGCCGAGGCGATGCACCTGGTGCGCTGCCACTTCGAGGCGACGCCGCCGAGCGCCCCGCTGGACTATGCCAACATCCCCACCGCGGTGTTTTGCCATCCCAATATCGGCACCGTGGGGCTCTCCGAGGAGGAGGCCCGCGAGCGCTGCGGCGAGATCCGCGTGTACAGCGCCGACTTCCGTCCCATGAAGCACACCCTGTCGGGCAGCAGCGAGCGCTGCCTGATGAAGCTGATCGTGGATGACAAGAGCGATGTGGTGGTGGGGGCGCATATGGTGGGCGAGGAGGCCGGCGAGGTGATCCAGGGCATCGCCATCGCCGTGAAGGCGGGCCTGACCAAGGCCGACTTCGACGCCACCGTGGGCATCCATCCCACCGGCGCCGAGGAGTTCGTCACCATGCGCTCGCCGACGCGGCGCTGATCCGATCGAAAGGGGCCGCCGCAAGGCGGCCTCCTTCGTTGGGGCCGCCCGCGACCGAGCGGACTAGACTGAAGGAGGCCAGTGCCGCAGCGAGATTCCCTACCGCGAGCGCCCCTTGCATAATTTTCCGTTATGGTTTGCGGCTCGCAAAATAATGGCAAATTTGAGATTCGGCCGACGCTTGGTATAATCCTCCCGACATCGCCGAAGCGAACATCGCCCATGATGACAACAACCGAGCCCTTCACGCCCTCCGCCGACCTCGCGCGGCCCACCGTCGCCGACGAGGTGGTCGATGCCCAGGCCAGCGACCTCTTCATCCGCAAGCCCAATCCCGACGATGGCTGGGGCATCTACGAGCTGGTCAAGTCCTGCCCCCCACTCGACGTCAATTCCGCCTACGCCTACCTGCTGCTGGCCACCCAGTTCCGCGACAGCTGCGCGGTGGCCACGGACGAGGAGGGCGAGATCGTCGGCTTCGTCTCCGGCTACGTGAAGAGCAACGCGCCTGACACCTATTTCCTGTGGCAGGTCGCGGTGGGCGAGAAGGCCCGCGGCACCGGCCTGGCCCGCCGCCTGGTGGAGGCGGTGATGACCCGTCCGGAGCTCGCCGAGGTGCACCACCTCGAGACCACCATCACCCCCGACAACCAGGCCTCCTGGGGGCTGTTTCGCCGCCTCGCCGCTCGCTGGCAGGCGCCGCTCAACAGCCGCGAATACTTCTCCACCGACCAGCTCGGCGGCGAACACGACCCCGAGAACCTGGTACGGATCGGCCCCTTCCAGACCGATCGTCTCTGATCCCTTCCGATCTCGTGGGCGAGGCCGACGTCGACCTCGCGCCACCCTTCGTTCATTCATCCTCTCCTCAAGGAGGTCGCACGATGCAGACCCAGATCCTCGAACGCATGGAATCCGACGTCCGGACCTATTCCCGCTCCTTCCCGGTGGTCTTCACCCAGGCGAAGAACGCGCGCCTGACCGACGAGGACGGCCGCCAGTACATCGACTTCCTGGCCGGCGCCGGCACCCTCAACTATGGCCACAACAACCCCGAGATCAAGCAGGCCCTGCTGGAGTACCTGGCCGAGGACAACATCATCCACGGCCTGGACTTCTTCACCGCCGCCAAGCGCCGCTACCTCGAGGCCCTGGAGGAGATCATCCTCAAGCCGCGCGGCCTGGACTACAAGGTGCAGTTCCCCGGACCGACCGGCACTAACGCCGTCGAGGCGGCCATCCGCCTGGCGCGTAACGCCAAGGGCCGGCACAACATCGTGACCTTCACCAACGGCTTCCACGGCGTGACCATGGGGGCGCTGGCCACCACCGGCAACCGCAAGTTCCGCGAGGCAACCGGCGGCGTGCCCACCGTGGGCGGCAGCTTCCTGCCCTACGACGGCTACCTGGGTGACGGCACCAACACCCTGGACTACTTCGAGAAGCTGCTCTCCGACAAGTCCGGTGGCCTCGACGTGCCGGCCGGCGTGATCGTCGAGACCGTGCAGGGTGAGGGCGGCATCAACGCCTGTGGCACCGAGTGGCTCAAGCGCCTCGAGCAGATCTGCCGCGCCCACGACATCCTGCTGATCGTCGACGACATCCAGGCCGGCTGCGGCCGCACCGGCAAGTTCTTCAGCTTCGAGCACGCCGGGGTGGTGCCGGACATCGTCACCAACTCCAAGTCGCTCTCCGGCCTCGGCCTGCCGTTCTCCCAGGTGCTGATGCGTCCCGAGCTCGATGTCTGGAAGCCGGGCCAGTACAACGGCACTTTCCGTGGCTTCGCGCTGGCTTTCACCACCGCCGCCGCCGCCCTGGAGACCTTCTGGCGCGACGACAGCTTCGCCAAGGAAGTCCAGCGCAAGGGCGAGATCGTCGCCGAGCGTTTCCAGAAGATCGCCGCCTGGATCGGTGAGCAGGGCATCGAAGCCTCCGAGCGTGGCCGCGGCCTGATGCGCGGCATCGACGTAGGCACCGGCGAGATCGCCGACAAGATCACCCACAAGGCCTTCGAGAACGGCCTGGTGATCGAGACCAGCGGCCAGGACGGCGAGGTGGTGAAGTGCCTCTGCCCGCTGACCATCCCGGAGGAGGACCTGCGCGAAGGGCTGGATATCCTCGAGCGCAGCACCAAGGACGCGCTGAGCTGATAGGCTTGTCAGAGCCGCCCCGGCGGCTCGGTCAACACTCGGCCGGTCGCGACGCCGACCGGCCCGTCACGGATTACCTAGGAGAGACCACATGATCGTTCGTAATCTCGAGGAGTGCCGCAAGACCGACCGCCTGGTGAAGGCGGAGAACGGCAACTGGGACAGCACCCGCCTGTCGCTCGCCGATGACGGCGGCAACTGCTCCTTCCACATCACCCGGATCTTCGAGGGTACCGAGACCCATATCCACTACAAGCATCACTTCGAGGCGGTCTACTGCATCGAGGGCGAGGGCGAGGTGGAGACCCTGGCCGACGGCAAGATCTGGCCGATCAAGCCGGGCGACATCTATATCCTCGACCAGCACGACGAGCACCTGCTGCGCGCCCACAAGACCATGCACCTGGCCTGCGTCTTCACCCCGGGCCTGACCGGCACCGAAGTACACCGCGAGGATGGCTCCTACGCTCCGGCCGAGTAACCCCGAGCGAGTGACCCGTCAGGGGGTGACACCCTGAACGTGCGCGGGCCCCGGCAGCGATGCTGGGGCCCGTGGCGTTTCGGCCCTCACTCGACACGGTTGAAGACGATGGTGATCTCGGCCAGGGTCACGCCGAACTTCTTCCGGGCTGCAGGTACATCCAGTCATCCAGGGTGAAGGTCAGCTCGCGCCCCGAGACCTCCACCGGCAGCCGGTAAGTCATGTTGAAGACGTGGCCCGCCTGGCGCGCCGCCACCGGGCCCTCGACGTCGTTGGCGCGCCCGATCCAGCGATCCTCGCCGTCGCGCTCGAAGGTCCAGACCCGGAGGTCGGTCTCGCCGTCGGCATAGACGAAGTGCATGACCAGCGCCGGTTCGCCGGTGGAGGCCAGGACGTGCGAAGGCCAGGAGTCTTATCTCGGGCCAATGATTCGCATAATGTATATTATGTTAAATTCTGCATGGGGAATTCCTTTCGTTACCGCCCCGACACCCCCTGTCGCCATCCGGCGGCGTTGGACAAGGTCCCCGGCCACTCCTTATCATCAACGCACTGTCTCAAGGATGTGCCGACCCCCATGCCCCACCCCCTGCTGCGCGCCGGCCTGGCGGCATCCGTACTGCTTCTCGCCGGCTGTGCCCACCTCGACCGAACCCCGCCGGAACCCACGCTCTCCCCGGCTGTTTTCCAGCAGCGCATGGCGCAACTGGAAGCGACGCTGGGCGAACGCTGCGATGTCCGCGACCGCCGGCATGACGAGCTGACGCGTCGTCAGGAGACCCTTGTGGCGGACGTGCGAGAGGTAGGCTCCCTGCTGCGCGGGATGAACACGCGCCTGGATGCCCTCGACGCCGATGCACCCGACCCCGTGGTGGTGGCCCGTGACTGCGCCGCCGACGAACTGGGGCTGGCCAACAAGATGGTGATGGGCCGCAGCGAGTGGATCGGCCTGCCCGGTGTGGGCACCTACCTCAAGGCGCGCATCGACACCGGTGCCAACACCTCGTCGCTCTCGGCCCAAGAGATCACCCGCTTCGAGCGTGACGGCGAGGACTGGATCCGCTTCAAGCTGGGCCTCACCGAGGATGACGTGGTCGTGGAGGCGGTGCGCGACGAATGGATCGAGGCGCCCATCGAGCGCCGGGTACGGGTCATCCAGGCCACCGGCGAGGAGTCGCGTCCGGTGGTCACCCTGATGATGACCCTCGGCAGCTTCCAGGAGCCGGTGGAGTTCACCCTGAGCGACCGCACCCATCTCGACTACCCGGCCCTGCTCGGGCGGCGCTTCCTGATGGATATCGCCGTCGTCGATGTCGCCGAGCAGTACCTCCATGAGCGTCCCGAATTCCCCGGCGGTCGCCCGGCAGCGGAAGCCGAGCGCGACCAGGATGACGCCGAACTCGAAGCCGAGGCGCGTTGAGCCCGCCGCGGCCGCGCCCTGCCAAGGAAGACCCATGTCACGACTGCCCTTCTACCTGCTGGTCGGCCTGCTGTTCCTGGTCGGTGTCGCCATGAGCCTGTATCGTCACTATCAGCTCGAGGTGCCCTGGACCCCCGGCGAGCAGCGCCAGGTGTGGGAGGTGGAGGCCCAGGTCAACTTCACCGCCCTGGGGGGCCCGGTGCTGGTGGAGATGGCGCTGCCCTCCACCCAGGAGGGCTTTCGGCTGCTCACCGAGCACACCGCCTCCCCGGGTTACGGCCTCTCCTACTTCGAGGAACAGGGAGCGCGACGCGCCCAGTGGTCGATCCGCGAGGCCACCGGGCCCCAGCAGCTCTACTACACCGCCCAGGTGCTGGTGGCCCCCGACAGCCGCCCGCCGCGCATCGAGACGCCCCCGGTGCGCCGCGACATCGTCTGGGAGCGCCCCTATGACACCGCCGCCAGCCAGGTGATCGAACGTGCCTGGAGCCGCAGCGCCGACCCCTACACCTTCGCCCGGGAGCTGTTCCTGGACTTAAGCGACGAGCGCCAGGGCGAGAATGCCCGGCTGCTGCTCACCCAGTTCGAGCGCACCCCGCTGCTGGTGCGCCTGCTCAACCAGGCCGGGGTGCCGGCCCGCGAGGTCAGCGGCCTGCTGCTGGAGGATGGCCGTCGCCGCCAGTCACTGACCCGCTGGATCCAGGTCTTCGATGACCAGCGGTGGGCGCTCTTCAATCCGACCACCGGGGAGCAGGGCCGCCCGGACAACCTGCTGCTGTGGGAGGCCAGCGGCCAGGCGGTGTTGGAGGTCCAGGGGGGCACCAACTCCCGGGTGACCTTCTCGATGCTCTCCCGCAACCAGCCAGCGGCCGCGGCGGTGCGCAACCAGCTCGCCGAGGACACCCTGCTCAACTTCTCCATCCATAGCCTGCCGCTGGAGGAGCAGTCGCTGTTCCAGACCATCCTGCTCATCCCCATCGGCGCCCTGGTGGTGGTGGTACTGCGCATCCTGGTGGGGATCAAGACCTCCGGCACCTTCATGCCGGTGCTGATCGCCCTGGCCTTCATCCAGACCAGCCTGGCCACCGGCCTGATCGGCTTCCTGCTGGTGGTGGCGGTGGGCCTGGTGATCCGCGGCTACCTCTCCTACCTCAACCTGTTGCTGGTGGCGCGGGTGACGGCGGTGATCATCACAGTGATCGGCATCATCTCGCTGTTCTCGGTGCTGGCCTACCGCTTCGGGCTCAACGCCGGGCTGACCATCACCTTCTTCCCGATGATCATCCTCTCCTGGACCATCGAGCGCATGTCGATCCTGTGGGAGGAGGAAGGCCCCAAGGAGGTGCTGATCCAGGGCGGCGGCAGCCTGGTCACCGCGGTGCTCGCCTACCTGGCGATGAACAACCCCTGGGTGCGCCATATCACCTTCAACTTCCTGGGGGTGCAGCTGATCCTGATGGCGCTGATCCTGATGATCGGCAACTATACCGGCTACCGCCTGCTGGAGCTGCGCCGCTTCAAACCGGTGACCGAGGACTGAGCCATGCGCGAATGGACCACCCCCGGCAAGCTGCGCGCCCGCGGCATCATCGGCATGAACCGCCGCAACATCCGCTATATCGGCCGCTACAACAGCCGGCGCCTCTACCCGCTGGTCGATGACAAGCTCCAGACCAAGCTGCTGGCCGAACGCTTCGGGATCACCACCCCAGCGCTGATCGGCACCGTGACCACCCAGTTCGGCGTCATGCACATCGGCGACCTGCTCGCCGGCCACGACGGCTTTGTGATCAAGCCGGCCAAGGGCAGCGGCGGCAAGGGGATCCTGGTGATCGACCACGTTGAGGGCAGCGACTTCGTCAAGCCCAGCGGCATGCACATGAGCCTCGCCGACGTCGAGCGCCATGTCTCCAACATCCTCTCGGGGCTCTACTCGCTGGGCGGCGCCCCCGACGTGGCGCTGATCGAGGCGCTGATCAACTTCGATGAGAGCCTCTCGGAGTACACCTACGAGGGGGTCCCCGATATCCGCGTCATCGTCTTCCGCGGCTACCCGGTGATGGCGATGATGCGCCTCTCCACCGCCGCATCGGACGGCAAGGCCAACCTCCACCAGGGGGCCGTGGGCGTGGGCCTGGATATCGCCACCGGCACCGCGGTGCGTGGCGTGCAGTTCGACCGCACCCGCCACGACCACCCGGACACCGGTCATGAGCTGGCGAGCCTGGCGATCCCCGACTGGCCGACCCTGCTGCGTCTCGCCGCCGGCTGCTTTGAAATGACCGGGCTCGGCTACCTCGGCACCGACATGGTGCTCGACCGTGACCGCGGCCCCATGCTGCTGGAGCTCAACGCCCGTCCGGGCCTGGCCATCCAGATGGCCAACGGCGAGGGGCTCAGGCGCCGCCTCGACCTCGTCGAGAAGCAGGCCGAGGGGGCATCCCCCGAGGAGCGGGTGGCCTTCGCCCGCGAGCACTTCGCCCGGCGCAGCGAGCTCGAGAGCACCGCTCCCGCCTGAGCCGCGGTGGCCCGCCCTCCCCCGGCCGCGTAGAATGGGGCCCGAACCCGACAGCCGACGGCCCCATGACCGAATCCCGAGACCTGTTGCGCCAGGCGGAGCACCAGTGCCAGGCGCGCGGTGCACGCTTTACCCCGATCCGGCGCCGCGTACTGGAGCTGATCGCCGAGGCCCCCGGCGGCCTCAAGGCCTACGACCTGCTCGACCGCCTAGCCGCCGAGCACGCCGCCGCCCGGCCGCCCACGGTCTACCGGGCGCTGGAGTTCCTGATCGACCAGGGGCTGGTGCATCGCATCGAGTCCCTCAATGCCTACGTCGCCTGCCCCTGCCCCGAGCACTCCCACGGCTTCCAGCTGCTGATCTGCCGACGCTGCGGCCGGGTCGAGGAGCTGCACCTCGACGACGTCAACGCCCAGCTGGCCGACCG
The DNA here is from genome assembly GCF_000475415.1 of Halomonas sp. PBN3. Taxonomy (NCBI): domain Bacteria; kingdom Pseudomonadati; phylum Pseudomonadota; class Gammaproteobacteria; order Oceanospirillales; family Halomonadaceae; genus Halomonas; species Halomonas sp. PBN3. The sequence continues at coordinate 8,644 of NZ_AXCA01000052.1, forward strand.
CGCCCGTGCGCTGGGCTTTCGCGTCGAGCGGCAGACCATCGAGCTGCTGGGCAGTTGCGACGACTGCCGCCACACCAGCAGCGAGGAGGCATCACCCGCGGCGGCGACCCAGGCCTAGGTCCACCCCCATTCTGATCATGAGACACCCATGAGCGAGCTATTCAAGGCGCTGGAGCGCGCCCCCCTGGACACCACCGAGTCGACCGCCCGGCTGCTGGATACGGTCGCCTGGAACGAGGCCGGACTGATTCCCGCCATCGCCCAGCAGCACGATAGTGGCGAAGTGCTGATGATGGCCTGGATGAACCGCGAGGCCCTGGAAGAGACCCTGCACAGTGGCCGGGTCTGCTACTGGTCTCGCTCCCGGGGCAAGCTGTGGCGCAAGGGCGAGAGCTCCGGCCAGCAACAGCTGCTCAAGAGTGCCGCCCTGGATTGCGACGGCGATACTGTGCTGCTGCAAGTCGACCAGACCGGCCCTGCCTGTCACACCGGGCGCCGCCACTGCTTCTATGTCGCCCTGGATGCCGACCAGGCACGCATCAGCAGCGAACCGCTGATCGACCCGGAGACCCTCTACGGCAAGGGCAAGGCCTAGCATGCGTTGCCTGGCCGGCTGGCTCGCCGCGCTCTGGCGCGGCCTGGTTGCCTCGCTGAGCCGGCTGCTGGCTGCCTTGATGATCGGCCTGGTGCGCCTCTATCAGTGGGGTATCAGCCCCCTGCTGGGGCCCCGCTGCCGCTACTGGCCGACCTGTTCCCACTACACGGTGGAAGCCCTCCAGGTGCATGGCCCCCTCAAGGGGGGCTGGCTCGCCCTGCGGCGTATCCTGCGCTGTCATCCTGGCGCCGACGGCGGCATCGACCCGGTACCCGGCGGACCCAGCGAGGCCCTGTGCCGGGAAGACCCCGAGCTCGACGAGCAGTTCCGCCCCCGCGATAACGGCTGTCACCACCGCTAAGCCCCGCCTCGCCCTCGGTTCTGGTGCATCCCTGGCGTTTCCTGGTGTAGTAGCCCGCTACCACCTCCTGCGATTCCCGCCGTGCCAGTATGATTCCCTCCGCCCATGGCGGAGACGCCAATCACAAGATCCCGAGGAGGAGTGACGCCATGCCTGTCAAACGACTGCTGCTGCTGTGCGGGGATTTCGTCGAAGACTACGAGATCATGGTGCCTTTCCAGGCCCTGCAGGCGGTGGGCTACCGCGTCGATGCGGTCTGCCCCGACAAGGCCGCCGGCGATACCGTGGCCACCGCCATCCATGACTTCGAGGGCGACCAGACCTATACCGAGAAGCCCGGCCATCGCTTTGCCCTCAATGCGGACTTCGCCGGCGTGGACGCAAAGGCCTATGATGGCCTGGTGATCCCCGGGGGGCGCGCCCCGGAGTACCTGCGTCTTGACGATGAGGTCATCGCCCTGGTGCGCCACTTCTTCGACGCCGACAAGCCGGTGGCGGCGATCTGTCACGGCGCCCAGTTGCTGGCCGCCGCCAGGGTACTGGAGGGGCGCCGCTGCGCGGCCTACCCCGCCTGTCGCCCCGAGGTGGAGCTCGCCGGTGGCCGCTATGCCGATATCGCCGTGGATGCCGCCATCACCGACGGTCAGTTGGTCACCGCCCCAGCCTGGCCGGCGCATCCCGCCTGGCTGGCGCAATTTATGGCCGTGCTGGGGGCGCGGTTAGAGGTCTAGACTCCCGATAAGCGCTGACCGGGAGTACCCTGGTGCTCCCGGTCACTTAGCATGGGAGGTGAAGATCATGTGCCGACTCTTTATCGGTGCCGAGCCGAGCCTGTGGGAGGCGCAGACTCGCTCGCTGCGCCTGGACGGGGTCTCCACCAGCGTGCGTCTGGAGCGTTTCTACTGGGAGGTGCTGGAGGAGGTCGCCCGCCGCGATGGCCATAGCCTGACCCAGTTGATCGGTCGACTCTCGCGGGAGTGCGACGAAGCCGGCCATGATCAGGGCGGCTTCGCCTCCTTCCTGCGCGTCTGCTGCGGTCGCTACCTGGCGCTGCGGCTGGCCGGCGAGATACCCGCCGAAGGCACCATCGCCAGCCTGGACGCCGAGGCGATCCTCGCCCGGGAACGGCGCCGCAGGAGCGAGGCCCCCGCTTCCTAGTCGCTTGTCTAGGTGGGAGCTATTCGATTCGACCAATACCGGTGAAGCCCTCGGCCACGATGGTTTCTAACCGCTCGACGAGCACCGGGTCATCCAGGACGGGGAAGTCCCGGCGAAGCTTGCCGCTCACGCCACCGTGCTGTCGAATGGCGCGAATAATACGATCCATGTGCTCATCGGGGCCTTCCACCCACTCCTTGATCGCCTCGCGAGTCAGATACCAGGCTTGCTGACAGGAAACCGGCTCGACGAGCATATTGCCCGGTAGGCTCGCTACGAACCCACTCAGAAAGGCTCTCGGGGGGGAGTTTTCGGAAGAGTCGGGCCAGGAACTCGAGATGTACGCCCTCATGCTTCAGGGCGAAGGTGAGATGGCCGGAAAGGGTCGCCGGGGGCCGCATGCTTTCCAGATAGGCCTCACTGCGATGCCCCTCCTGCTCCAGGGTGTGACGAGCACGACCAATACGACTCTCGACAGGGAACGGCTGGACAGCAGCCACGTCATACGCCGAGGCCAACCAACCATAGCCGATTTCGTCGCCCACTTGCCTTGCCAAAATGATTATCTCGCCTAAAAAACGATTATTTTTAAAGCCTGGCTTATAAAAATGATTATTTCGAGCGAAATTGGCACTTAGGCGGCGGCCCGCTCGGCGACCTCGTAGATGCGCTTGAGCATGGCGTGCAGGCCGTTGCTGCGGGTCGGTGACAGGTGCTTGTCGAGACCCAGGGCGACGAGGAACTCGGGCTGGGTGTCGCGGATCTCCGCCGGCGGGCGGTCGCTGTAGATACGCAGCAACACGGCGATCAGCCCCGAGACGATGGCGGCATCCGAGATGGCATCGAAGTGCAGGCGTCCTTCCTCCAGCCGGTGGCGCATCCACACATTGGACTGGCAGCCCTGGATCTTGTGCTCGTCGCATTTCCACTCGTCGGGGAAGTCCGGCAGCTGCTTGCCCAGGTCGATGATGTACTGGTAGCGATCCATCCAGTTATCGAACAGTTCGAACTCTTCCAGCAGCTCCTGCTGCGCCTGTTCGGCGGTGGTGTCGATGCTCATTGAAACTCCTCGCTGATAATGGCCCCATTATACAGGCTCCCTCCCCGGCTCGTCCGCCCTGCCGCTTTCCTCGTTCTCCCTGCCCTGGATCTCTGTTACCGGATCCAGGCCATGGCGCGCCTGCTGGCGATGCCACTCCTCCGCCTCGGCGTGCAGGTAGCGGGCGGTGGTATCGAGGCGGGCATGACGCGCCGTGGCCGCCAGGTAGCGCAGCTCCACCCCGGCCTGGGCCTGGTGGGTGAGTGCCGTATGGCGCAGCCAGTGGGGCGTGGCCTGCCGCAGGCGCAGCGCCCAGGGGCGAGCCGCGTCGCCCTGCTCCTGCTCGAGCATCGCAGCGGCCTCGCGGAAGGTCTCGCGGATCAGCCGGTAGAGGCGGTTGTCGCCGAGGCCGCGCCGGCCATCCAGGGCGCGCAGCAGCGGGCTATCGTCGTCGGGCTGTGGCTCGCCGGCAAGGCCCAGCTCGCCTCGCCACTCGATCAGCAGCGTCACCATGTCCGGCGGCACCGGGATACGCGCCGCCTTGCTCCCCTTCCCTACCACCTCCCACCACCAACGCCCCTCGCGCCGCCGGAAGTCGCCCATACGCGCCGCACTCATCTCGGCGATGCGCGGGGCGAGCAGGTAGGCGAAGCCGAACACGAAGCGCCGCCGGGCCCATTCGAAGCGAACTCGCGGTGAGGCGCCCTCCTCCACCGGCCGGCCGAGCCAGTCCCACAGCCACCCCCACAGCGGCGCCTCGAGATAGCGCTCGATGCCGCCCTGGCGGTTGTCCAGGCGCCGTCGCTTGTCGCGCATCAGCCGGAAGGGGTTGTGGGCCACCCAGCCCGCCTCGGCGAGCCAGGAGAACATTCCCTGCAGGATCACCAGGCTCTGGCGGCGGCTGGCCGGCGACAGCGGCCCGCGAAACGGCCGCCAGTCCTCAGCCTGGCGCGGCCGCGGCGGCCCCACCCAGCGGCCTCGCGGGCGCGGGTTGGCGAGGAAGGCCTCGAAGGCCTCCAGGTGGTCGCGGCGCACCTCGGCCAACCCCAGCGCCTGTTCATCCAGCCACAGCAGCAGCCGCTCGGCCTCGCGGCGATAGGCGGCCAGCGTCCTGGGGCTTCCCCGGTACTCGGCCAGCCAGCGCGCCACCGCCTCGGCGTCGCTGGTCGCGGCGATATGGGCACCCTGCCCCCCTGTGGGTGACAACCGCCCCGCCACCGGCTCTGGCGGCGCCACGATTCCCCGCTCTTCCTTTACTGAACGACCCATCGCTTGCTCCTTGCTCCTTGCT
>NZ_AXCA01000053.1:0-2151 GCF_000475415.1 Halomonas sp. PBN3
GGCTATCTGCGATAGCCCTGGAGCCCCGCCACATCCGGGTGCCCGGGGGCAGGAAATATGGCATCGTCGAGGGAAAGGGACGGCCTGCCGGCCCCGCCCTGTCACGGAGAGCGACGATGTCATGCCCCACCAAGTGGTCCCGCCGACTCGCGGCGTCTCTCATGCTCTGGCTGCTGGCCTGCCTGCCGCTGGCGGCCAGCGCCGAGACCTCATCGGCCGCGCCGCCGCCGGCCCAGCGCACCGCCGAGAATCGCGCCGCCGCCCACAGCGCCACCCCGCGCCCCTTCGCCGCGCGCTATCGCCTGGAGGTCAAGGGCTGGCCGGCGGCCTACGTCGACCACCGGCTGAGCCACGAGGGCGACTACTGGGAGAGCCTGATGGAGACCAGCATCCGCATCGCCCGGGGCAGCGAGCGCAGCCGCTTCCTGATCCAGTCCGGGCAGGCCCGCTCGATCTACTACGCCAGCGGCTACTCGCTGCTGGGGGTCGGCGACAGCTACCAGCTCGGCGCCGAGACCCTGACGACCCATCCGGACCGCCAGACCGCGCTGTTCATGCTCTCGCGACGGGTGATCGGCGGCGACTGTGCCGCGGCGCCCTGCCGCATCACCTACCTGGACCACAAGGGGCGCGAGGAGAGCCTGGAGGTGCGGACCCTCGGCGAAGGCTCGGTGAGCCTGCCCGCCGGCACCTTCGAGGCGATCCGCGTGGAGGCGGTGGAGGGCGACAAGCCCGACCGCCGCCTGGTGTTCCACTTCCACCCGGAGCTGCCCGGCCTGCTGCTCTCGGCGGACTACCATCGTGGCGGCGAGCGGCCCAGCCACCTGGCGCTCAGCGAGCTGACCGTGCTGGAGTAGTTTGACCATCGCAGTTGGCGAAGTCGCTCGCGGCGGTTCCGGCGCCTCTCGCTTTGTGTCATGGCAAATAGCCATCCGCTTGGGAAGGCCCCTCGCGGCTGCTAGAGTAGCCGCTTTTCACGCGCCGCCAGGCGGCGCCCGAGAGAAGGGAATCTCCATGCTGAGCGGCCTGGTGATCGTGCTGCTGCCGCTGGTGCTGGGCTACCTGGTACCGGTTCGCCATCCCGCCGTCCTGGCGGCGATCAATCACGGGGTCAACGCCTCGGTCTACGTGATCCTGCTGCTGATGGGGATCGGCCTGGCGGGGCTCGATGACCTCGGCGGGCAGCTGTCGCGCATGGGGGGCCAGGCGCTGACGCTGTTCCTGGCCACCTCGGCCTGCAACCTCGCCGGGCTGTGGTGGCTCTCGCGCCGCCTGCGCCTGGCCGCCGATCCCAGGCGCGCGGTGCCCGGCGCCCCCACCAGCAAGCTCGCCGCCATGGCCGGCTCCCTGGCGCTGGTCGGCGTGGTGGTGCTGGGGGTGGCGCTGGGGCTCGTTGCCTCCCGCCTCTCCTCTGCACCCATCCACGCCGGCGCCGAGACCCTAGCCGAGTGGGTGCTCTACGCCCTGCTGGCGCTGATCGGCTGCCAGCTGCGCAACTCCGGCATGCCGCTGCGCCAGATCCTGCTCAACCGCCATGGCCTGGCCATCGCCACCACCCTGGCCGCCACCTCGTTGGTCGGCGGGCTTATCGCCGCGCCCCTGCTCGAACTGCGCTGGAACGAGGGGCTGGCCATGGCCGCGGGGTTCGGCTGGTACTCGCTCTCGGGCATCCTGGTGGGCGACGCCCTGGGGCCGGCGCTGGGGGCCGTGGCCTTCTTCAACGACCTGACCCGGGAGCTGGTCGCCTTCGTGCTGATCCCGCTGGTGATCCGCCGCCACGCGGCGCTGGCCATCGGCTACGGCGGCGCCACCTCCATGGACTTCACCCTGCCGGTGATCCAGCAGCATGGCGGCGTGGGCTGCGTCCCGGTGGCGGTGGTCTCGGGCTTTCTGCTCTCGCTGCTGTCGCCGCCGCTGATCCTCTTCCTGCTCACGCTGTGAGGTACTTGCACGCGAGTTGCACATTCGCTGACCATTGGCTGCATGCCCGGGGGCGACCCTGGCGGCCCACCCTGCTCGCGGCGAGACGCCCATGCGCCTGACCCTGCCCCGCCCCGCCATCTCCCGGCTGGGCATCAAGCTGTTCGCGGTGATCCTGGTGGTCAACGTGGCCATCTCCGGCCTGGTCTTCCTAGTCGGGTAGACCGGGCG
>NZ_AXCA01000054.1:0-5071 GCF_000475415.1 Halomonas sp. PBN3
GCCCGGTCTACCCGACTAGGGCCGTTCGGTTAGCAAAATTCTGTTCTTAAGTTTCGTGTAAGGTCGTTATGCACCAATACAGGAGCAAGGCAGTGGGTCGTATGAAGATTCAAGCCGATTCCCGATGGCCCTCCGGAACTGGAAGGTAATCCCAGTTCGCCGGCCAAGGTGGAGCTCGGCAAGATGCTCTATTTCGAGCCTCGGCTCTCCGAAAGCCATACCATCAGCTGTAATTCCTGCCACCTGGTGGGGCTCGGTGGAGTCGATATGTTGGAAACCTCGGTGGGCCACCGTTGGCAGCTTGGCGGTCGCAACTCGCCCACGGTGCTCAATGCGGTCTTCAATACGGCCCAGTTCTGGGATGGGCGCGCCGCGGATCTCGCCGAACAGGCGGGCGGTCCTCTGGTCAATCCGGTGGAGATGGCCACCACCCACGAGCATGCGGTGGAGATGCTCGAGGCCATTCCCGGCTATCAAGCTTTTTTCGAGGAGGCTTTTCCCGACGCGGAGGATCCCATCAATATCGATAATGTGCAGGATGCCATCGCGCTGTTCGAGGCCACGCTGATCACCCCCAATGCACCCTTCGACCAGTACCTGAAGGGGGATGCCGACGCCCTGGATGAGCAGCAGAAGGATGGGCTCGCACTATTCATGGACAAGGGCTGCGCCGCCTGTCATAACGGCGTCAACCTCGGTGGTAACCAGTACCAGCCCTTCGGGGTGGTGGAAAACCCTGGTGCCGATTTCCTGCCGCCGGAGGACAAGGGGCGCTTCGAGGTGACCCAGTCCGTCTCGGATGAATACGTCTACAAGGTGCCGAGCCTGCGCAATATCGAATTGACGCCCCCGTACTTTCATAGCGGCAAGGCCTGGGACTTGCAGCAGGCCGTGGCAGTGATGGGCTCCGCCCAGCTCGGCATCCAGCTGGACGATGATGAGGTCATGACCCTTACCGCCTTCCTGCATAGCCTGACCGGCGAGCAACCACGCGTGGAGTACCCCGTCCTGCCTCCCAGCACGGCGGAGACCCCGCGGCCGCAGCTGGATATCGATCAGTAGCCAAAATCACGACGTGGCACGATACTCGAGCCACGTCGTCAATGGATGCGCTGACCAGGCCACCAGGCATTGGCAAGCGGGTATTTATGGAAGATAGGTGCGTGCGAAGGCCCTGAATGTGCTATTATGAGAGCAAAAGCACAGGATCCCGCCATGCATACCGCAGTCGCCTCACCTAAACACAGCAGCACCGAAGAGAAGTCCCCTCGAACCGTTCTTGGTGACGCTCTGGTCAGTGCAGCCCAGGAACTGGGTGTTTCCTTTAGTGAACTCGAAACCATCGTGGGTCGACATCGCACCAGTATCATGCGCAAGGGAGTCGACCCCGCCTCCAAGTCAGGGGAGCTGAGCCTGCTGCTGATCAGAGCGTACCGCGCTCTCGGTAGCTTGACGGGCTGGGACGAAGAACTGATGCGTCATTGGCTCGGGTCGCCTAATGAGGCTATCGCGGGGGCTTCGCCAAAAGAGCGGATCAAGACGATCATTGGCCTCACTGAAGTCGTTCACTACCTGGAGAGCCTGAGGGATCGTCCTTGAGGCACGACAGTATCGATCGTCTATTGCAGGAAAATCGGGCCAGTCTTTTCGGTCGTTTCTTTCGCGTGACGCGACCAATTGACGAAGATGACATCAGCCATGCCAAGCGGCTCAACGACCCTGCTGACATCATTGCGCTCAATGCCATGCTTGAGGAGCACGCGGAAAGGAAAAACCTGTTGCCGGGTACCGAGCGCCTTGACCTGTTGCTGGCCCGGCCATTCCGATACCCATCCCTGAACCATGCTTCCCGGTTCGGGACGATGCTGCAGCCGGGCATCCTGTACGGTAGCCGCGCGCCAGCGACCTGCCTCAGCGAGAAGGCGTACTACCAGCTACGTTTTCTCCACGATCAGACGATCAGGCCACCCAAGCCCATCAGGAAGAGCTATATCCTGTTTCAAGCCGATTATGCCGGCGAGGGGGTTCAGCTGGATCATGCTGTCTGGGACACGCATCAAGAGCAGTTGACGAGCCCGGAGGATTATCGATTCTGTCAGATGGTGGGCGATGGCATGCGAAAGCGGGAGATGGACGTTGCAGAATTTCGCTCGGCCCGGATGCGACCCTTTCATGAGCGCTACCCGCATTTGGCCCAAACCGCCGGGCAGGATCGCGGTGAATGCAATGTGGCGATTCTGACGCCTCACGCCGTGCGACCCGATCAGCCTGACGCCAGCTATTCCGTCATGTCTCGCGAGACGCCCGACGGCGTGGAGTTCAATGTCACCGGACTCGAGGGGGAGAGACTGATCACTCATTACCGGTTTGATGTCGAGCCACTGATAGTGAGAGGAGAACTACCTAAACCTGCCTGATTCCATCACCTCGTGAGCAAGCAGCCCCCTCCAATCCTCGGCTCCGCCATGAAGAATGGTCGATCCCCTTGGAGCTACAGCCAGGTAGGCGTGTCGATACAGGAAGGTTCTGAGGGTGGCCTTAGAACCCTCGCCCGATTGGACGAGGGGTGTCAGGGTACTCGGATGTGACCGCCTGGATCAGGCGCAGCGCGTTTCCGCATCCATGGGTATCCGCGCGATGATGTCGCCGACATCGTGACACACCTCGGCGATGGTCTCATCGCCAAAGCGCTGGCCGCGCCGCTTCTTGTAGCCCTTCTCGTAGAGCTTGACGTGTTCGGTGGCTGTGACGCCGGCCTTTTCCAGGCAGTGGGTAACGCAGTGCATCTGGCAGCCGTCAATGGCGACGATCGGGCGTCCCGAGCGGGCGACCTTTACCAGTCCTGGCACACCGCCGCCGACGCCGGCGATACAGGACATTTCCGCCACACCGGAGTGATCAAGACGTATGGCAGTTTCATTGGCAAGCTGGGCCACGTCGGAGCAGCCGGAACAGGAGTAGACGAGGGTGCGTGGCTTGCTGGAAGATTTTTTAGCCATTAATCCTCCTTGTTTCAGGATAATAGTTGTATGTAGAGTTAAGCTCAAGTCTGGTGTATGGGAGGAATCCCCATCCCCGGATAGCAGTCATCACGTAGCAAGGCCTTGAACGAAAAAGGCGCAGCCTGTTGGGATGTGTGTGAAAACGACCAAATCCTCACAACACTCACCCAGCAGGTGCGCCGATGGCCAAGGTAACGCCTCAACCCGTTCCCGTCGACATCGACTTCACCGATGCTCAGCTCACCGGCCAAGGGGGGCTGGCCTTCCTCGCCCAACTGGCTCGGGAAACCGGTCTGCTGGAGCAGATCGCCCAGCGGATCCGTCTCAAGCAACGCCGGCGCGGTGCCAGTGACGCCGAGATGCTATGGAGCCTGGTCGCGTCGTTGGCCTCCGGTAATGGCGCGCTCTCGGACCTGGATGCGCTGCGCCAGGATCCCGCCACGGCGCAGCTGTTGGGTCTCGGCACGGTACCGTCGGGACGCCGCCTCGGCGAATATCTGACCCGCATGGGGGAAACCCAGCTGCAGTCCCTCCAGAGTATCGCTCGCCACCTGGCGCGACAGGTGGCACCAACGATCCTGGCGCATCAGGTCGAGACGCTGGGCTATGTGCCGGTGTTCGTGGATGGCACCGCCATCGAAGTCGATGGCCGGTTATTCGAGGGCGCTGGCAAGGGCTATGACGGGTCGCTGCAATACTGGCTTCACGGCGTCTTCGTCGGTGGTCTCTGGGCCAGTGGCCGCCTGCATCCTGGCGGTGTCGACGTCGCCGCCGGCTGGCGTGAGCAACTGGCGCACGATGTCGCGCCGCTGCTCAGCGATCGCCACCCGGTCTGGCTGCATGCCGATAACGCCTACTACCGGGGTGACCTGATCCGCTTCTGCCGTGAGCGGGGCTGGGACTACTCCATCAGCGTGACGAATGACGGCTATCGGCGGCCGATTCTCGACTCCCTGGAAGGGCTACCTGAATCCGCCTGGACGGACATCGGTGGCGGTGAAACGGCGACGCTGGCCTATCACCGGCCAGCAGGCTGGCCGGCAGAGCAAGCCTATGTCGTCGTGCGTCGCTGGAAGGAAGGGCGCCAGAAGGCGCTGTTCCCGGTCGACACCATCATCCTGGTCTCCCGGGATGACCTGCCGCTGGCCGAGCTTGTCGCCAGGCACCGCGGCAAGCAGGGTCAGGAAAACGCCTTCAAAGGCCCGCTGATCGACATGGACCTGCATCATCCACCGTGCCGGCGTTTCCAGGCCAACCAGGCGTTCTATTTGTGCGGGCAACTCGCGCAGATGCTGCTGCGTGGTATGCAGTATCGCGTGCTGCCCCACGATGCCCGCCGGCATGGCCTTCGTCCGCTGATTCGCTACGGCATCCGCGCCGTCGCACGCCTCGTGCACACCGGACGCCGTTGGCGTCTGGACTTCTCCAAGAACGCCTTTCGGCTCGACTGGCTACTGCACGCCAGCCTCCAGCTGGAGTAGTCCACAACCGGTCTTGAGTCAGGCGTAGCGCGATTCTGGTGACCAGGGTCACCAGCGCCCCCTGCGCGACTGGCGACAGTGCCACCCGTAAGCGCGCCGTCAGTCACCAAGTCAGCGCGGTAATGTTCGCCATCAAGCCTGGTGGCGACGTCATTCGGGAAGTCGGGCACCCAGTACCGGTAACCGGGCGGTTCTATCACCCGCTATCCGGGGATCGGGATATGGGAGGAAGTAGGAAGGGTGGCGTATCCTGTTGATTGATCACAACCAAGATCTCAACCAACACGAGTGGATACGCCATGACAGATTCTACCTTCCAAGACGTGACGCAGCCAGACGCCGGCATCACAGACCCGCTGCATGAGCTGCTGCGCAAAGGAGCCCGAGACCTGATCGCCAAGGCCGTGGAGGCGGAGTTGACCACTTTCCTGGAGCAATTTGCCGACAAGACGCTGGAGGATGGTCGCCGTGCGGTGGTCCGCAACGGCTACCTGCCTGAACGCACGGTCCAGACGGGGATCGGTGATGTCAGCGTGCAGGTACCCAAGGTGCGTGACCGCAACGGCACCCCCAGTGTCAGGATGACTG
>NZ_AXCA01000055.1:0-4822 GCF_000475415.1 Halomonas sp. PBN3
GGCAGTGACGTCAGGGACCTCATCCAGAGCGACAGGATGCGAGCGCAGCGTGCGCTTGCCTTGGCGCTCCTCCGCCAGAGCATCAAAGCCCTCGACGAGCTCGTCAAAGATGTTACGGCCCATGGTCATGTCCTCGCGTTGAGCTCCGCATCCAGCAGCTGTTTCAGGGTCTTACGCTGGGATAGCGTCAGGTCATCCTGTGAATCCTTGTCGTACAGGGTGAAAAGCCAGAACTGGGAGCCACCCAGCCACCAGTAGTAGATGATGCGAACACCGCCCCGTTTGCCCTTCTGCCGCTTGGGGTCGCTGAACCGTACCTTGCGCAGCCCTCCTGTGCCCTGGATGACATCTCCCGCAGCTGGGTTCCTGAGCAAGAAGTTCTGGAAGGCACGAAACGCAGCGTCGTCGAAGTGGCTGGAGCGATGTCTCTCGAAGGCTGGCAGCTCGACAAAGATTGCTTTCATAGAAGTGTACGTAGTCTGCGTATATTTTTGCCGCTGCACCTAACTCTGTCAAGCGCCTCGATGGTCGGCCTTGCGGTATTACATCAGCAAATGGTGGAAATGCCAAAAGGGCGGAAAGGTGGAAGGGAAGGGGATGTCAAGGGGAAGGGGCTTGCCCGGAAAAGCTGAGCAGAGTGAGAACAGCTAAGGGAAAGGGCAAAGGGTTGCTGCAGAACTTGTAGCTTCTTCAGCTTCTGAGAAACTAAAGATGAATGATCTCTTTACGACAAGTATAGTGTGTTTGTATATACATTCGTCTTGCCCAAGGATGCCTTATGGCCAGCACCCCGCCTCTCTACCTGCAGATACAGCAGCACCTGTTGGACAAGATTCAATCCGGTGAGTGGTTGGCACATCACCAGATTCCGCCGGAGGAGCAGCTGGCCAGGGACTTCCAGGTTAGCCGCATGACCGCCAACAAGGCGATCCGCGATCTGGTCCAGAAAGGGTATCTGACACGCCAGCCTGGGCTTGGCACCTTCGTCACCGACCGCAAGGCCGAGTCGTCTCTGGTCGAGGTGTACAACATCGCCGAGGAGGTGAGATCCCGGGGGCATCGATATGGCAATCAGGTGCTGACCTGTGAGGCCATTGAGGCCGATGATGAGGTGGCGCTGCGTCTCGGGGTACGGCTCGGCAGCCGGGTTTTCCACACCCTGTTCCTGCATCTCGAAAACGACGTGCCCATCCAGCTGGAAAGGCGCTTCGTCAATCCGCGCTGGGTCCCGGACTATCTCGACACCGACTTTTCCCGCCACACACCCAATGAGGTGTTGGTGGCCGCCTGTCCCATCACCGATGTGGAGCATATCGTCGAGGCGGTCCTGCCCGATCATCAGGCGGCCGAGTGGCTGACCATCGATACGGCGAGCCCCTGCCTGAGCATGATCCGGCGCACCTGGTCCGGCGAGCAGCTGATCAGCTATGCCCGACTGCTCTATCCCGGGGAGCGCTACAAGCTGCGCTCTTCGATGCATCGTGAGCCGAAATGAGCGCCCCTTCGTTCTTTGCCAACGCAAACGGCCGGGGATTCCCGGCCGTTTGCGTTTGTGTGTCTGGAAGTTGTGTCAGCCGGCCAGTGTCTGCACCAGATAGCCGGTAGGAACCGCCAGCAGAAGACTAAGGGCCACGCGGATGAACCAGACTACCAGCATCCTATCCACCGATAGCGGAATGCTGGTGGAGAGGATGCAGGGGATCGAGGCGGAGAAGAACAGCACGGCGGACACCGACACCACGCCGGCGGCGAAACGCGCCGCGAACTCGGCCTCTGCCATCAGCAGCGCCGGAAGGAACATCTCGGCGAGCCCGGCGGCGGAGGCCTGCGCCAGGGCTGCGGCATCCGCCACGCCCCATACCGCCACGAAGGGGTAGAAGAGCCAGCCAAGCCACTCGAACAGCGGCGTGTACTTGGCAACCAGCAGGCCCAGCAGCCCCACCGACATGATCGATGGCAGGATGCTGATGGCCTTGACCAGCCCTTCCTTGAAGTTGAGTGCCACGCTGCGATGCAGGCTCGGTGCCTTCTCTGCCACGTCCAGTCCGATCTGCCAAGCAGTGCTAAGCCGCTTGCCGGGTACTGCTTCCGGCTCGCCATCCTCGGCGTTGTCATCCATCCGTGAGAGCGGCGGCAGGCGCACGGTGACTGCGGTGACGACGAAGGTGATAAGCAGGGTGAGCCAGAAGTAGAGATTCCAGACGTCCATCAGGTCGAGGGTCTTGGCCACGATGATCATGAAGGTGGCCGAGACGGTGGAGAAACCGGTAGCAATGATGGCCGCCTCTCGTGCCGAATACTGCCCGGCCTGATAGACCCGGTTGGTGATCAGCAAGCCGATGGAGTGACTGCCCACGAAGGAGGCCACGGCGTCGATGGCCGAGCGCCCTGGTGTGCGCCAGATGGGGCGCATTACCGGCTGCACCAGCACACCTATCAGCTCCAGAAGGCCGTAGCTGATCAGTAGGGCCAGGAAGATGGCGCCGATCGGCACGATCAGTCCTACCGGGATCACCAGCTTGTCGAACAGGAAGGGCAGCATGTCCGGTGCATGCAGGAAGGCCGGCCCCCAGCCGGTCAGTGCCATCACTGCGGCGACGACACCGGCAATCTTGAGCACCGTGAAGATGCGCTCGGTCAGACTGCGGTTCCAGTAACCACGGATCAGTGGGTAGGCCGCGCCGGCAACGATCAGCGCCAGGGCATAGAGCCCGCTGGCCTCCCCCAGCAGGGCGCGCGCCCCGGTCACCATATGGTCCAGGGGGATGGTGCGCTTACCGGCGATCTCGATGGGCACGAAGAAGATCAGGATGCCCAGGGCACTGGGCAGGAACAGCTTGAGCAAGGTGGCGGCAGCGGCAGGTTGCCGAGACTGGGGGTCTTGGCGATTCATGGGCACGCCTCGTGTCTTGTGCCGTGCGGTGACTGGATCGGAATAGGCGTTCTGCCTCGATATGTATATACAAAAAGGTAAGCCAACTGGGTGCCCTCGCCTAGCTGATTGAGCTAGACATTAGTCGAATATTTCAGCCTGGAACGGATGTGGTCTGGGGGCAAAATTACGCACAACTGCCTGTTTTTATGGTTTATTAAAAATACAACCCCTTGAAGCGTGTATCTTGTCACCCGGCGGATTTTGCGAAGGCGGCTTGACGATCTCCAGGGTTCTTGGCTTAGTTGTATATACATTGAGTTTGCATCCGCTGAGCCACCCTGGAGGAGTCCTCCATGTCGAACACCAATACCAAGCGTCGCCTGTGGCGCGATATCCACGTCTTCGACGGGCTGCGTACCTTGCCCGAGCCCATGGCCGTCATCACTGAAGGGGCGCGGGTTGCCACGCTTGTGGCGATGCGGGAGTTCGATGAAGGTCTGGCGAAAGGCTGCCACGACATGGGCCGCGGTGGCGTGATGACTCCGGGACTGGTGGATTGCCATACCCACCTGGTGTTCGGTGGCTCGCGCGCCGACGAATTCGAGGCGCGCCTGGAAGGGGTCAGCTACGAGGAGATCGCCCGGCGTGGCGGTGGCATCCTGAGCACAGTGACCGCCACCCGGGAAGCCAGCGAGGACGAACTGCTCGAGCTGGCCAGGCCGCGTCTCGAGGCACTGATCGCCGACGGTGTCACCACCGTGGAGATCAAGTCCGGCTACGGCCTGACGGTCGAAGATGAACTGAAGATGCTGCGCGTGGCGCGTCGCCTCGGCGAGGTGCTACCGGTGCGGGTGGTGACGACGTTGCTAGGCGCCCATGCACTGCCGCCGGAGTTCAAGGATGACAGCGACGGCTATATCGACCTGATATGCCAGGAGATGATCCCGGCCGCCGCCAAGGAAGGCCTTGCCGATGCCGTCGATGTGTTCTGCGAAAAGATCGCCTTTTCTGTGGCGCAGTGCGAGCGGGTCTTCGAGGCCGCCGAAGCGCATGGCCTGCCGATCAAGGCTCATGCCGAGCAGCTTTCCAACCTCGGCGGCACCGCCATGGCGGCCCGCCACGGGGCGCTCTCCGCCGATCATATCGAATACCTCGATGAGGCCGGGATCGCCGCCATGCGCAAGGCCGGCAGCGTCGCCGTGATCCTGCCGGGGGCGTTCCACACCCTGCGGGAGACGCAGCAGCCGCCCATCGCGGCTCTGCGCGAGGCTGGCGTGCCCATGGCCGTGGCGACCGACGCCAACCCGGGCAGCTCGCCGCTGTTCATGCCGACCTTGATGTTGAACCTGGCCTGCACCCTGTTCCGCCTGACGCCCCAGGAGGCCCTGGCCGGCATGACCGCCCATGGCGCGACTGCCCTCGGACTCAACGGAGAAGGGCGGATCCGGGAAGGGGCCGCCGCCGACCTGTGTGTCTGGAATATCGACACTCCTGCCGCACTGGCTTATGCCGTCCAGCCCGGTCGCCTGCGTCAGCGCCTGTTCCAGGGGGAGTTGACCCATGCCGTCTGATACCGCGTTTCACCACGACTTCGACCGCACCCTGTGGCAGGGGCGCACCGACCCCGAGCCCGGCAGCGAGCGCTGGCACCAGAAGATTCAGCCGCTGGCCGAGGGTGCCGCACCCGGCTGTACGCTGCTGGGCTTCGCCTGCGATGCCGGTGTGGCGCGCAACCAGGGGCGTGTGGGGGCCGCCGAAGGGCCTACCGCGTTGCGCCGAGCCCTGGCGCCGCTGGCCTGGCACCGTCAGGGGCCTGCCTATGACGCCGGTGACGTACTTTGTGAAGGCGATGCCATGGAAGTCGCCCAGCAGGCCCTGGCCGACCGACTCTCTCCGCTGCTGGGCGAGGGGCACCTGCCCATCGTACTGGGTGGCGGTCATGAGGTG
>NZ_AXCA01000056.1:0-4567 GCF_000475415.1 Halomonas sp. PBN3
TGATGCCAGTGGCATCACTTGATCGGCGGTGCCGAAGAGGTCTTCGAGGTGATTCCAGTGTAATCACCTGGGCGGTGGTACCGGGGAGGGCCCCGGGGGTGATTCCACTGGAATCACTTGATCGGCGGTGCCGAAGAGGTCTTCGAGGTGATTCCAGTGGAATCACTTGATCGGCGGTGCCGAGGAGGTCTTCGAGGTGATTCCAGTGGAATCACAGCAAGTGCATGAGGGGGCAGCTTGGATACCGCATCGAACAGCTATGGCAATGATGCATTCAACAGCTACGCAAATGGTTTTTTAAAACCCTTTAAGGGTAAGGGGGAGCTGATTCGGCTCCGTGATGAGTTGGAGGAGTCGGCAAGAGCGGCGCGGCAAGAGGCGATCGATATAGCCTCGCAGGCGAATGGGGGGTTGCTGAAATCGACCGACCTCTGGCTGACCCCATGGGGTAAATCAGGCGTTCCTGCCAGAACGCTGCAGTGGCGCGATAACAGGCAGAGGAGCATGGGGCTTTGGCTGCTGGAAACGTTCCTGTCTCGCGACGACATATCCGAGGCGATGCGGCAGTCCGTCATCGATCTCGAGGTGCAGCGCTGCGTGTTCAATGCCAAGGCGGCCACGATCAACTGGTCGATCAAGCGAATCGGCAAGGCGCTGGCCGATATCGAGCATGCCGTCTCATTTCAGCGATAACGACCAAGGAGGATACCCATGGGCACCCGCTTTTACGGTGAGGGAAATATCGGCAGCGATCCGGAGGTTCGGACATTCCCCGTGCGTGAGAACCAGCCGCCCCGCACGCTGCTCAGGCTAAACGTGCGATTCGATAACCTGGTCCCCAAGGATGGAGAGATCGTGGATCGTGGTGGCTTCTGGGCCGATGTGGAGTGGTGGCACCGTGATGCCGAGCGCTGGTCCCGACTGTACCAGCGGGGCATGCGGATTGTGGTAGTGGGCAAGATGGTTCAGGACAGCTGGGAGCAGAGCGGCGAGACGCGAACGGCGTTCAAGGTGCAGGCAGACCGGGTCGCTATCTTGCCTCACCGGGTGGCTCAGGTAATCATGGATGCCCCCCATAGCCATCAACAGCCGGCTGAGCAAGACAACAGCGGCCCGGGAGCCAGCCAGGAAGGCTACGGGGGCTAGCCGCTGAGTGATCATGGATGAACCAAGGAGAAGAGCGATGAAGGGAGCCAGGGGAGTTCTGTGTTGGGTGAGCCTGGGTGCTGCTGTGACCTTGGCAGCGGGCTGTGCCACACAGGACCATCTCTACTCTAAAGGACGCTGCCTGACCTGCATCAACAATCCGGTGACCGGGGAACCAGTCAATTACGACCCCGGGCAGCAGCCTGCTATCGAAAAGGATGCTGAGGCAGCCAGCAGCGGCCAGGAAGTATCGGCAAGTAGCCGGCATGGGCGCTTCAGCATGGCATCACCGCTTGATGTGGATACGGCCTATGCTCGGGTGCGTTCCGAGTTCGGATTCCGCTCCGATGCGGACTTCAACCCGAACAGCAACTCTGACCAGTGGGCGATGATGGACAACGCCTGGCACTTCGATGCTACGCCCGGCGCTTTCTATCAGATGAGTGACTATGCCAGGCAGGCCGTCAACGGGGCCGAGCACTCCCTGGTGCTGAAAACTCAAATACAGCGCGACGGCAGTGGTTCTCGTATCAACGTAGAGTACCTGCCAACGACCAGTGCCGGGTACGATGGGGATGCCATGGGTGAGGCGCTTGAGGAGCGTTTCCGTATGGCGCTCCGTTAGCGCAGACAGGAGGGCATTCGGTGACATCGCCAGCACTGAGAAAAGAGCGGATCGGCATCACTCATGCAGCGCAGCTGCTGGGTGTTCGTGTCACCGAGCTCAAGGATGCCCTTCAGCATGGCCGCGACCTTCGCGGCCATGCGCCACCCCAGCCCATTGTCAGAGGTGCCGGCTCGTCCGGCACCCAGATGCTGTTCCTCCTGGGCGAGGTGATGGACGTCGCCGAGCTGATGGCCAGCTCTTGAAGGCGTCGGTGCAAAGCCGTTTCGCTGTCGTTCCCTTTCTTGCTTCGCTCCCTCCCACTGCCTTGCCATGCTGCCCTCCACGCTTATGAGGGAGGTGTGCCAATGCGTCTATTCCTGTGCGAGAAGCCTTCGCAGGCCCGAGATATTGCCCGCGTGATTGGTGCCGGCCAGCGCAGCGAGGGCTTCTTGAAGGGCGAGGGGTGTGTCGTGACCTGGGGGTTCGGGCACCTGCTCGAGCAGGCTCCGCCGGAGCAGTACGATCCGGCGCTCAAGCGCTGGTCGCTGGAAGCGCTGCCGATTCTGCCTTCGACTTGGAAGATGGAGATCAAGAAGAGCGGCCGCAAGCAGTTCGGGGTGGTGAAGAAGCTGCTGGGCCAGGCGACCGAGGTGGTAGTGGCCACCGATGCCGACCGGGAAGGGGAAACCATCGCCCGCGAAATCTTGGATCACTGCGGCTATCGGGGGAAGGTCACCCGCTTGTGGCTCTCGGCCCTGGATGATGCCTCGATCCGCAAGGCCCTGGCCGGCATCAGGCCCGGCGAGGCGACTTACCCGCTATATCTGGCTGGCCTTGGGCGTAGCCGGGCCGATTGGCTGGTCGGGATGAACCTGACCCGGGCCTATACGGTACTGGCCCAGCGACAGGGCCATCAGGGAGTACTCTCGGTGGGACGTGTGCAGACGCCTGCACTGCGCCTGGTTGTGGATCGCGACCGGGAGATTGCCAACTTCGTTCCCCAGCCCTTCTGGGAAGTCGTGGCGCATCTGCAGGCGTCGGGCGGGACCTTTCAGGCGAAGTGGCAACCGAGTGATGCCTCGATCCAGGATGCCGCGGGGCGCTGCGTCAGCGAGGAAGCTGCCCGGTCATTGGCTCAGCGAGTCACCGGGCAGCAGGGGCGTGTCAGCCACCTCGAGACGAGCCGCAAGAAGGAGGCGGCGCCACTGGTGATGGATCTCTCATCGCTGCAGCAGGAGGCGTCGCGCCGCTTTGGTTACGGTGCCCAGCAGGTATTGGATATCGCCCAGGCGCTCTACGAAGTCCACAAGGCGACCAGCTACCCGCGAACCGACTGTCGGTATCTGCCGGAGTCGCAGCGCGATGATGCCGAGCGCATCGTGACGATGCTGCTGCACTCGGATGAGGTGCTGTCGGCGCTTCGCCAGCGGCTGGACACGAGCCGCAAGAGCCGTGTCTGGAACGACAGCAAGATTACCGCCCACCACGGCATCATCCCGACCGCTGCCTGCGACCTGGCCAAGTTGAGCGATGCCGAACGCAACGTCTACGACCTGATTCGTCGCCACTACCTGGCCCAGTTTCTGCCGGCTCACGAGTACGATCGGACCGAGGTGCGGGTAGACCTGGAGGGCGAAGCGTTTGTGGCCTCAGGGCGGCAGGTGCATGTGGAAGGGTGGCGCGAACTCTTTCCCCGGGCGGCGGTTGGAGATGGCGGCGACGAGGAGCGGGAAGCGCCCCCGCTGCCGTCGCTGAGCGAGGGGGAGTGCTGCCAGGCCCGTCAGCTTGAGGTGCTGGCCAAACAAACGACACCGCCCAAGCCCTTCACCGAGGGCACCCTGGTCGCCGCCATGAAGCATGCCGCTCGGTTCGTGACAGACGAGCGCCTGAAGGCGCGTCTCAAGGAGACGGCAGGGATCGGCACCGAGGCAACCCGGGCCGGCATCATCGAGACGCTGCTGAAGCGGGGCTTCATCAAGCGGCAGAAGCGCGCCCTGGTCTCGACGCCGACCGGCCAGCAGCTAATCGATGTGCTTCCTTCTGTCATCACCAATCCCGGCATGACAGCGCTCTGGGAGCAGGCGTTGGATGATGTTGCGGCAGGGCGGCTGGAACTGCATGACTTTATGGCACGTCAGGCCGGCATGGTGGAGAAGCTAGTGCAGCATGCGCGGGAGTCCACGGTGACGATGCCTCAGCAGGAGAGCAAGACGCCAGGAAAAGGCGCCGGCAGCCGGCGCAAGGCGCTATCATCTTGACCCTAAGAGGGGTAGGCTCAATAATGAGGTCTGTACCCCGTTGGTTGCTGACGGTCATCACGCAACGCCCTTTGAGCGCCAACGCTCAATCCCCCAAAGTATTCGCACCTCGCGAGACGAATACGCCCCATCCCGCCTATACGGCTCACACTGCATCATCAACAGTCGGGGTTCGAGGTTCATTAGTCCCAGGCCAACTTGGTTGGTTGGCCACCTATCTCATACGACGACCGGCCTGCCGGCTACCTTGATCCAGGGTAGCCGGCAGGCCGGTTGACGTTTCCACGCTGGAAACGCCTGCCCTTCTGCGGAGCCCGCCGCATCACCAACGGGAGCCCTTTGTACAGGGATCTGTGCTTGATCGACCGAATGCGTCCGCGAAGAGATTCGGGTGCCACCGTGAGCGAAGCATGGAAACGAGGGACATGCCTTGGCTCCAGTTGCATGGCGGACATCCTGGTACTTGTCGATACGGCGACGACCCTGTTGATGCCCTCTATGGTCTTCAATCCCAAGACGTGGCGTGCCGCGTCTTGCGAGTGGGGATATCGAGGAG
>NZ_AXCA01000057.1:0-31767 GCF_000475415.1 Halomonas sp. PBN3
AGTCCGACAGGCTGCTAGGGCTGACCGAGGGGCCGGGCGATGCCGAGAGCCAGGCGCGCTGGATCGGCCCCGGGGGCGCCGACAGCCTGGCCGGCAAGCGTGAGCACTTGCACCGCCACCAGCTACGCCTCGCCGAGCACCCCGCGGCCCGGGAGGCCATCGTCGCCCGGCTGGGCGAAAGTCGGGTCGGCGCCGACCGACCCTTGCGCCTCACCCCCCGGGTGGCGATCCCCGGGGTGCTCTTCACCCCCTGGCACCGGCCCCTGCTGCCACCCCGCGAGGCGACCCCCGATCATCTGCGCGGCCACTGGCTCTTCAGGCACGACTGGCACCGCTTCCGGGCGTCCCTGCCCCGGGGTACCCGAGGCGCCTGGCTCACCAAGCCCCACTGGCTCGCCCTGCCCCGAACCGAATCGCTGGTTGCGCTCGATGAATTGGCCACCCGCCTCGCCGAGCACTTTCGGCTACCTGGGGCCCCGGTGCAGATCGCCCTCTGGCACCCCGACGCCGGCTGGAGACGTCTCTTCGTGGTCGCCGACGACTGGCCGCGACAGATACCGCTACCGCCCTACCCCGTGGCTGTGTGATCCCCCCGTAGGCGCAGATCGTCCAAGAGCGTCTCGATCAGCTGCTCCTCATGCAGCGCCTGGCCGCGCAGCTCCATAGCAGTACTCAGTCGAGGGTCCCAGAGGGCATCCAGGGGCTTGCCTTCTAGTGGCTTTCCCGCGAGATGGGCGTCAGCCTCCAGGTCCGCTGCCGCCATGCGCCAGGGCCGCATCGAAAAGCGCGCCAGCAGGGCATTGGCGATGCCGATGCCGGGCCAGTCGAAGTCGCCGTGGTAGTGCAAGCAGGCACCGGCAGCCTCCAGTTGTTCGAGCAGGGTCAACACGGCAGCGCCTGGGCGTCCCCAGGTGGCCACCAGAGGCGAGCTGTCGGTACCCAGTCGCTCGGCCGCCTCGGCCACTACAGCGGGATTCTCGCAGACGTAGACATCGCGCCCCTCGACATCCCACTCGGGGGGATGGCGCAGCAGCTGGCGAAGGGTCAGCCAGGAGGGCTCGGCAAGCCGATAGTAATGCGCAAGTGCCGCCTCCAGGCCGCTCTCGTCCCGCACCGGCAGGCCCAGGGTCAGCACCGCGCTGGTGATATCACCGCCCAGCAGGACGCCGGCATGGGCCCAGGTCGAACGCTCATCCGGCTTGTCCAACGCCACCCCACCACGCCAATGCCGGGCCAGGGCGCGTCGCACCAGCGCCGACACCGGCTGACCGGCATCCAAGGCATGGGCATCACCCAAGCATTCGGCGGCTAAGGTACTCAGCGTCAGGCCCTGTGCAGGCAGTCGCTCGAGTACAGTGATCGCCTGTTCGAGTAGATGACTGCCCTGCCCTTCGCTGCCGCCGGCCAGGCGCTTGAGCTGGCCGCCGCGGCGCAGATCCTCCAGCCAGCTGCTCACCCCCAGCCGCTCGGCCTCGGGATGATAAGTGTCCAGAAGTTCGCTCCAGCGCCTGCGGGACTCCTCGCGAACGGCTCGGTGATCGACCAGCGGGCCATCCAGCGCCTCCAGTGCATGCCGTAGGTCCTGCGCCACGCCAGCCCGGGCCAGGGCACGAGAGAGCGCCTCGAGATCCACGCTCAGCGACTTCCCCCGCCGAGGTGGCCGCCCCACCAGGCGTTCCACGGTGGCACGCTCGCTGTCACTGGCCTGGCTCATGGTCAGGCGGCCGCCGCCCTCGCGCAGCAGCTTGCCTCTCAGGCGCTGGCGTAAGCGGGCAAGCTCGGGGCCGCCCAGCAGCCGCCGCAGGCGGGCATGGTCGACGTCACTGGTCACGCCGGAACCTGCTCCCACTCGAAGGCCACCACCTGACGTTGATCCCGGGAAAATTTGACACCGATGAGGTGGATCGGCTTGCCCGCCGCGCGGTATTCACCGTTGAAGATAACGGCAAAGGTCCGGATGCCGATAGGCAATTTTCTCTTGGCCATTGCATCTCCTTTCTCACAAGGTATTACCTTACGCCAAAGGCAACACAACAGCCCTGGACATGATGTCTAGAATAGGCTGTCCATACCGCCCGGCGTTATTGTTTCCGCAGGTTCCGCAACCTCTCGCAGCGCCTGACTGGCGGGCACCTCATCTCTCGTCCGGCGCTTGCCGTCCCACCTCCAGCGGGTGACATGCACGGCATCGACCCCTTCGCGGCGCACCAGTTGCGCGATGGCGAGCCCCGGCACATCCGGGTAGCAGCCCCACTCACGCTCCGAGGTCATCACGGCATCCAGATCGAACTGGGCCAGCAGCCCCATGCTCTTGGCGCGGGCATCGTCATCGATTCCCGCGAACACCTCGTCGAGCATCACCAGACGCGGTGCCTGCTCATGGGCGCTGCCATAGTGGCTGGCAGCGGCGGCAAATAGCGGCAGGGTGATGACCAGGGCCCGCTCGCCCCCGGAGGCCGGGCCATAGGCGGGTCGCCACTGGCCGTTCTGATGACGCTCCACCACGAAGCGATGCCAGAAGCGGTAGTCCAGGGCGCGCTCGAGGATCTCCTGCAGGGCGCCGCCCTCGTCGCTGGCCCGTGCTTCCTCGATCCGCCGGCGCAGGAAGTCCCCCACCACCTGGCGATCCTCCGCCGACCAGGCGTCCAGCGCCTGGCGCCGCAGCCGCTGACAGACGTCCTCTAGCCCCGCCGGAGCTGTCATGCCGCCGGCGCTCTGCCCCTCGGACAATGGTTGCCAGCGGATACGCAGGCGCATGCCGGTGCTCGTGGGCCGGCTCTCCAGCTCGCCGTTCATCTCCCGCACATGACGTTCTGTGTCGGTGATGCGCTCCTGGATGTGGCTTGCCACCTCATCGATCAGGTAGTTCTCGAGCAGTTCCCGCTCCCGGGCATTGAGCAGTGCCTGGCGTTGGCTGATCTCGTCATTGAGCTGGCGATACAAGGCATCGGGATCCTGACGCCGCCCCTGGAAGACGATACGCACCAACAGCAGGTCGTCCCGGGCTTCGGCGATGCAGTCGTGACCGCCGCGGGAGAGCACGTCGGTGAGCAACTTGATATGTTCGTGCAGCCGCCCCTGGTGGGCATGCCAGCTCTCGTCGTCGGCGGCGATGCCGGCGGTGGCCTGGGCGGCGGCCCGCGCCAGGCGCACCGCGGGGTCCGCCGCCCAAGAGGTAGGCGCCTCCTGGTCCATGAAGCGCTCCGGGGCGGCCACCCGCAGAAGCCCCTCCTCCACCAGGGCCCGGAAGTCAGCGATCCGCTCAGCCCGGCGCTCATCCAGCTCGCCCAGACGCTGTTCGCCTTGGGTCACCTTCTCGGCGAAGCGTGCCACCTCGCCGAGCAGGGTCTCGAAGCGTGAGGCGAGCTCACGCTGCTCGGTGGCCAACGCCTCGCTGCGCTGCTGGATGACCGCCAGCTGGCGCTCCAGCTCCTGCACCTCGGCCCCCATGGTGTCGCGCAGGGTATCGCGACGCACCTCCGCCTCTCGCGCCTGCTCTTCGGCCTTGGCAAACTCCCGCTCGCCCTGGTCCAGCACTTCTCGTGCCCGCTGGCGTTCATCCCTCAGTTCGCCATGGCGCTGCCGGGCCTGCTGCCAGGTGGTGATAGCCTGTACCAGTTCATTGATGGCAAAGCGGTAGTCATTGAGCGCGGACTGAAGGCGGGCCAGGGGCTCGCGCTCGGCGGGAAGACGCAGATCCTCTGCGGCGATATACAGCTCACCGCGCTGGGCCTCCAGCGCCTCGCGGGCCTCTTCCCGCCTGGCCTGGGCGTGCTCCAGACGCGCGGCTTGCGTATCCCGAGCGCGCCGCGCTGCCGCCTCGGCGGCGTGGGCATCACGCAGCGCCTGGGCACTGGGACGACCCTGCCACTCCTGATCGATGACCTCGAGACACGCATCGAGGTGCTCGAGCTCGGCGGTGATGCCGGCGACCTCTATGGCCAGCCCCTCCAAGGCGTGGGCGATCTCTGCCATCCTGCGCCGACGTGCCGCCTCCCGGGCGGCGTGGCCGATATAGACCGCCTCGTCCTTGCCCCACTGCCCACCAAGCGGCCCCAACCGCCAGGCACCGTCGGTGCTCACCCAGGCAACGGTGTCGGAGGCACCCAGGCCGATACCGGCCAGCAGTGCCTTGACCACCCGCTGGCTCACCGGAGAGTGCTCGGGAAGGTCGGGGCAAAGAGCAGTGGTCAGGCTCTCCTCTGCCGGTCGCATGGCACCATCGGCAAATGGCGTTAACAGCGTGTCCCAGGTGCCGGGGGCGAGCAGCTCGCCATCCGGCAGCACCCAGGCATCCAGCAGCCCTGAGGCCTCCAGAGCCGCCTCCAGCCCGGCACGCTGTCTCGCCTCGAGGCCTGTCTGAAAGTCCACCAGTTGCCAAAGCGGGGCGCCGGGACGAGCCTCACGGCTGCCCTCGCCACGGGTATGAGGCGCCGGCGGCACGCGTGCCTCCCCCGCTGCCAGACGCTGATGCTCCGCCTCGAGTTCTGCGCGTTCGACGCCCAGCTCTCGATGCCGCTGTTCCAGCGTATGCCGTTGCTGGCCCAGCGCCTCGCGCCGGGCATCCCGCGCCATGGAGAGCCCTGACTCGGCGGGGTCATCACCGCTCAGGTGATCGCACCAGGGTGCGAGCTCGGCGAGCATCGCCTCGGGATCCTCGGGTGCCAGTTCCTTCAGGGCGGCAAGGTGTTCACGCCAGTCGGTCTGAAGGGTCTCGGCCGCCTCAACACGTGCGCTGGTCGCGTCCTGGCACTCTTCCTCGCGACTCGCCAGGGTCTCCTCTTCCCGACGCGCCTCATCCTCCACCCGGTGGAAGGCTCGCTCGGCCTTGTCGACCTCATCGAGGCGGCGGTTGAGGTGTGTCACCCCCTCCGCGCGGCGACGATGCAGGTCTCGCAGCGCATGCTGCAGCGACTCCACACCCCGGGCATTGGGAAGCACCTGCTCGCCCGTTTCCGCGGATAACCGCGTGGCGATTTCTCGACGATGGTCGCCGCCCACACCCGCCGCATCGGCCAGTGCAGCACTTTCATCGCGGCGCGCCTCCAGATTCGCGACGCCGCCCTTCAAGGACGCTTCGGCCTCCAGCAAGCGGGCCTCGGCTCGCCGGTCACTGTCACGCTCCCGGCCCAGCCGCCGGCCTTCCTCATCGGCGCGGGTGCGGCGCTGGCGAGCCAGCTCGTCGGCATTGCGCAGCGCCTCCGCCGAGCGCATGGCGTCGCTGGCCTCCAGGGTGCGTTGGCGTGCCGCCAGCTCCCGCTGCTGCTCGGCGAGGAGCTCGCGGGACTCACCCAGCGCCTCGCGACTCCCCCGCGCCTCCTCATGGGCCTGGCGATCGCGGCCCAACTGCAGGCGCACCCTCTCGTATTCGGCGTGGGCAGCGGTCAGGAAGTCGGCCCGACGGCGCACCGCGATACCGGCATAGTGCCGGTAGTGGCCCAGGAAGGCTTCCACGGCGCGCGCCGTCTCCTCCAGCCCCTGGATCTCCTCGCGGTAGACATCCAGGCTGCGATAGGCCTCGGCCACCTCGCCGATCAGGCCACGCCCCAACGGCGGCAGGGCATCGCTGAGCGCCTGGGAGAGACGATTCGGGTCGGGCTTCTTGGCCAGCTGCGGCTGGCGCAGCTGCAGCAGCAGGTCGAGCAAGGCGCCATAGCGCTGCTCGCCCAGGTGAAAGAGCCTCTCGTCGATGGCCCGTCGGTAGTCCGCAGCACGATCATATAGCTGCCCCACGCTGCCCAGCGCCTGGCCGAGCCGCTCACGGCTCACGCTTCTTCCGTTATCGATCAGGAAGAGGTCCCGCCCGACGCGTTGGGGGGTGGTGAAGAACCAGGAGCGGACCGGCCGCCCCGCCACCGCCTTGAGGCCACAGCCCACCGTGAAGGTCTCGGGCCCCTCATCCCCCAGGCGCCCGAACTCCAGCCAGGTGTAGCCCAGGCGTTCCTGGTACTCACCCACCAGCAGGTTCCACTCCATGCGCTTGGCGCTGTCGCCATCGGGCTCCACTCGCGAGGGAAGGAGCTGGCCGTCGAGGAGAAACGGCAGCGTCAACGCCATCACCTTGGACTTACCGGTCCCGTTGTTGCCGCGCAGCAGCAGGCGCCCATCATGGAAGTGGAAGACCTCCTCGTCGTAGTAGAAAATCTCGACCAGGCCGCAGCGCAGGGGCTGCCAACGGGGACTCTGCGGTTCGGGAAGTTCGTTCATCGGGGCGGAAGGCTCAGTCATCTGTAAGGGACTCGGACAGATCGGGTTGGGCATGACGAGGAAGTTCGCTGGCATCGGGCAGCGATGGAGCACGAACCCGGAAGCGACCGAGCGCCGGCAGCGGCAGGATACGGCCACCGTCGCCCAGCGACCGGGACGGCGCCTGACGCCGGACAAGACCCAGCGACGCCAGGCGCGCCAGGGTCTGGCGTGCCAGGCCATGGGCGGCACCCGGTTCACAGGCTGACTTGCGCCAGTAGCGACGGAAGTCGGTCTGCCACTGGAGGATCCAGGTTTCGGCCTCCTCCATCGTCACACCGTCGGGGCCACTCTCGGCCAGGCGCTCGGCCATCAGCAGCGCCAGATGCCCCTCGGTGCCCTCCGCCGGCATCTTCTCGTCGGTGAGCTCGCCTTCGGGATCCACCAGCGCCAGCCCCTCGGCGCGCACCTCGGCCACCAGCCCCGTGGCCTGCTGCAGACGCCTCAGCAGGGGGCCACGTTGATTGGTCAGGTAGGCGGTCTCGTCATCATCGAGCGAATCGAAATAGATCACCGGGTCATCCAGGAGCCGGCGGGCCAGGCGATGGCGCTGCTCGCGATTGCGCCCGTCGGGCGTGTCCGGCACGAAGGTCTCGCTCAGGGCGTGCAGACGCCGCTCGAGATCAAGCTCGGCATCGGCGCCGTTCAGGGCGACCAGGGAAGGGCCTCGGGCGGTGACCAGCAGGGCAGCCAGCAGCCGGCGGTCCACATCATAGAGCACGTCACCCTCCAGGCCACGACGCAGGAACTGCTCCTCGTCACCGGCCACGCGCACCAGCACCCCAAGCGCCATCAACAGGCGCACGACCACCACCAGGTCCCGGCGCGCCTCCTGCTGGTCCAGGGAGAAGGCCAGGCCGCGCTCGGCCAGGGCAGGATCATCGACCGCCTGATCCAGCCCCTCCCCCAGGCGCCCCAGGGTGATCTGCGCATCGCCGCGCTCGAGATCCGCCAGTAGCAGGCAGAACAGCGCATAGCGGCGGCGGTTGAAGGTCTTGCGCTGTGTGCCGCGGCCGACGGTCGCCGGACGCGTGGTATCGCCGAGGTCAGTCGCGCGCTTGTGCAGGCGCACGAAGTCACGCTCACTCTGCAGGTGCCAGCCGGTCTCCCGGGCCAGCCAGTCACGCAGGGTGGCCGCATGGCGACGAATGAGCGGGAAGGCAGGGTCATCGCTGCGGATCAGCGGTCTTGCCAGCAGGGCGCGTAGGGCACGGCGCTGCTCCTCCTGGCGCTGACGCGTCAGGGCATCGCTCAACTCCTCCATGTGTCCTCCTCCAGGTCGGTGATCTCCAGGCGGTAGTCACGGCCTGTCAGCATGCCGGCCTCGGTATGCAGGGTGGCGATTGTCTCGGGGCCCAGCGGCGTCAGAGTGATGCGCAGGCTGCCGTCGCCGGTGGTGGTGGTCACCGGCGAGTCATCGCCGGGGCTCGCCGCCAGGGCATCGCCCAGCAGGTTGAGCAGCAGGCGGAAGGCGCCATCATCCAGCTCGCCGAGCTCCGAAAGGCGCTCGGCGCGGCGCTCCACCAGCTGACGCCGAGCGGCCCGTGCCGCGCTGGCCTCCTCGGCTAGCTGGCGGG
Source organism: Halomonas sp. PBN3 (assembly GCF_000475415.1). Taxonomy (NCBI): domain Bacteria; kingdom Pseudomonadati; phylum Pseudomonadota; class Gammaproteobacteria; order Oceanospirillales; family Halomonadaceae; genus Halomonas; species Halomonas sp. PBN3. The sequence goes on from NZ_AXCA01000057.1 coordinate 7,824, forward strand.
CCAGCAGCTCGCGCTCTCGCGCACGGCTACGCAGCTTGGGGGGAGCCCCGGCCTTCTGATAGCTGCCGGTGGCACGCAGCCGCGCCTGCACCTGCATGCCCGGGGCCTCGGCCCAGGGCATGCTCGCCGGCACAGGAGCCTGCCGCCACGCCTCGGCGGTCTCGGCATCGATCACCAGGTGGCGGGCCGGCGTCAGGCCGAAGGCGGTTCGCCACAGCCGATGCGCTTCTCCGTCGTTGTTACACTCCAGGAACCAGCGTGCCAGGGTACGAAAGTCCGCGGAACGGTCGCTGCGCGCCATACGCCGCTCGTTGAGCCGGCCGACCATTTCCAGCAACTGGGTCACGGCGCGGCGGGCACTGCTGCGCAGCAGGCGGGCCTGGGCCTGACGCCCCGGTTGGTCGAGGAACCAGGCACGCAGACCTTCCCAGTGGCCGTGCCAGCGACGCCACGCCTCGGCGAACGCCTTGGCACGTTCATCGTCGTCCGCAGACTCCCCGGGCGCGAGATCGGTGAGCTCGCGTTCGGCGGCCTGGCGCAGCAGCCGCGCCACCGGCGCTTGTGCATCGCCGATGCCATCGAGGGCACGAATCAGCTCGGCGATCTCGCCGGACGCGGTGGTCAGATCCCCCAGGAAGCGCTCGATATAGCCGATCACCCGCTCCTTGTAGAGCAGGAAGGCGTCGACATCGCTGCCCTGCCCCTCCAGCGTGCGGTTCAGCCCGGTCATGAACGCCCGGGCGTTCTCGGCCAGGTCAGCGAAGACCCCGGCCAGGTCACGCAGTAGCAGCTGGCTCTCGGTGGCCGAGGGCGTATCGCTCTGGGCCAGGGTAAGCAGCGCACGCAGGCGGGTACGGATATCCTCCAGCGCCACGCTCTGCAGGGCGCCGCGGCGGCCCAGCTCCTGCTCGAAGGTCGCCAGGGCCGCCTCCACGGCCTCGCCCTGGCGGGTGATCTGATAAACGTAGAGAGCCCGATAGTAGTCCTCGACGCTGGTCACCCGAGCATTGTCGCGCTCTGCGTCCAAGTTGCCCCAGGTGACCAGCTGAGTCAGGGCCGACTGCACGCTGGCCAGCTCCGCCTCGCCAATCTGCTGTTGGACATCCTCGGGGCGCAGATGCACCAGGAAGTGTGACTTCGCTTCAACGAAGGCACGCATCACCCGGCGATAGAGCTCAGCCTTTTCGGCAGTCACATAGCTGAAAGGGGTGTAGTCCAAGCGGGCTCCCATCTACTCGTTGAATTCCAGGGCCTGCGCCAGCAGGGAGCGCTTACGCGGCAGCAGACTGACCTCCAGCCCCAGAGGCCGGAAGACACGGTTTTTCACCTCCAGGGTGACATTGCCTTTGTCGCCCTCAAGGTCGGACAGGGTGCGCCGACTGATACCGACCAGGGCTGCGTAGCGGGTCTGGGAGAGACCCAGCACGTCCCGGCGCAGGGCACGCAACAGCTGACCGTCGGTCAGCTCGCTTGCATAGAAGCGCTGGAGCAGCGCCACCAGCGCCGCTTCACGGTCATCGACATAGCGTGGCTTCACAATAACCCCCAGCGTTTGAGACGCGTACTGAGCGTGCGCAGTCCTACCGTCGGCATATCCATAATTCGCGAGGGAACGCCTCGCACGGCCAGGCGCTCATCGAGCCCTTCGAGATCGCCCGCCAGCCGCTTGAGCGCCTCCACCAGCTGATCAGGGTCCACCACATCTGACAGGGATCTTGCGATGGCGAACCAATCGTATTCGCCCCCAACCTCGAGCGGCGGGCCCCACTGGGTGGTCCGCGTGACGCCCTCGGCATCGGCTCGCATCGGGGCGAAATCGTAGACCGGTGAGAGCCAAACTCCCTCGGGGCGTTTCAGCAGCGCCATATTGCGGCCGTGGTTGTCGGAGTTACCGAACGCGATGTTGAGTAGATCCCGCCGCACCCACTCGATGACGAAGGCCTGGGTGTCGAAGGCCTCCCCCCCTTCGCGGACACGGTACTGCCCCTGAAGCAGCGCAACCAGGCGACGCAGGGTCTCACCATGGCGAAGGAAGGTGCCGGGCGACGCCCCCAGCAGGGAGTAGACAGATTCCAGACCGTACCGAATCCAGGCCCCGTCTCGGTAGTGCATATCGAAGCGCGGCAGCCACAGCGAGGGATAGCGCTCACCCTCGATCAATCGCATGGCGTCGGTTTCGATGGTGTCGATGCCAAGAGCTGCGAGCTCCTTGTAGTAGTGATACTCGGCACGCAGGATATCGCAGTCATCGGCACTACGGCGGCCTCGGGGAAACTTCACCAACATCGGCAGGTCTGGGCACTGGACCTCATCCTGCCAGGTATCGATCCAGACCCGCTCGTCCGCGGTAAGCCGGAGCAGCAGCTTGGGAGCCTCGCCACCGGCACCGGTGGCCCCGCCGCTGGCAGCGCCCATCTGCTGGGCATACTCCAGAAAGTCGACATCCCGCTCCACCACGCTCTGCATCGGGAAGCGTCGTTCGCCGAGGGCATCCCTCAGGCGATTGTCGGGTACTGCCTCCTTGATGCGAAGGTTACCCACCGGCGCAATGGTGCCGCGAGCCAGAAGCTCCGCATCCTGACGCCCAGTCGAAAGGTGCTGGATGCCGAGATAGTCCACCCAGAAGCGACGACTGGCACCCGCCGGCATGATGTCCTCCAGGAAACCAAACCAACGCGGCGCCTCATGCGTCAGCATCAACTCTACCGGCAGCACCAAGCTGGCGGCATGTTGGTCATCGTGAAACATCCACTCGACGGCATAGTCTGCCTCATAGCGAAGCCTGGACACGCCAAAGGTCCCGCGCTCCGGATCTGGCAGTGACACCTGGGCGGCATCGTGCCAGGTCTTGTCGAAATGGATTTGCAAGGTAAGCTTCAAGGCAGCCAATGTGCAGCATTCCACTCAAGCATGACAATACGTCATACATTATGCGAAGTATCACGCACACTTTCCATGAAATTCTGCTTTCTTGTGCATAAAAATACACATAATTGAAAGCGAGAAACTGCCGATGCCCGGCTCCCTGAACGTCGGTTCAGGGAGCCGGGCGTCTATTGGCGTTAGGGCTCGCGCCTGCGGGATGCCTTCAGGTTTCGGGCTTCTCGAACACCCAGCCGGTGCCTTCGCGGGAGTCCTTGAGGATGATGCCGAGGGCAGCTAGCTCGTCGCGGATGGCATCGGCGGCGGCGAAGTCCTTCGCCTTCTTGGCCGCGGCGCGCTCGTCGATCTTCGCCTGGATCTCCGCCTCCGAGAGCGGCAGCTCACCGGCGCCCGCCTTGAGGAAGGCCGCCGGATCCTGCTGCAACAGCCCCAGGATGCCCCCCAGGCGCCTGAGCTCGGCGGCTAGCGCCGGGGCCTCCCCGGGCGCCTCCTTCTTGGCCCGGTTGAGCTCCCGGGCCAGGTCAAAGAGCACCGAGAGCGCCTCGGGGGTATTGAAGTCGTCATCCATGGCGGCGGTAAAACGCGCCGCGAACGCCGATGACGCCTCGCCATCTGCCGCCGACACCCCCTCCAGGGCCACCCCTTCAAGGGCGTTGTAGAAGCGCTCCAGCGACTTGCGCGCCTCGGCCAGGGAGTCCGGCGAGTAGTTGATGGCACTGCGGTAGTGGCTGGCCACCAGCAGGTAGCGCACCACCTCGGGGTCGTGGTGCTCGAGCACCTCGCGGATGGTGAAGAAGTTGCCCAGCGACTTGGACATCTTCTCGTGGTTCACCCGCACCGCCCCGGCGTGCATCCAGGTGTTAACGAAGGGCTTGCCGTTGGCCGCCTCGGACTGGGCGATCTCGTTCTCATGATGGGGGAAGGTGAGATCCGGCCCGCCGCCGTGAATATCGAAGGTCTCGCCCAGGCAGCACTTCGACATCGCCGAGCACTCGATATGCCAGCCGGGGCGCCCCTCGCCCCAGGGCGAGGGCCAGCTCGCCTCGCCGGGCTTGGCCGCCTTCCACAGCACGAAGTCCAGCGGGTCCTCCTTGTGCTCGTCCACCTCCACGCGCGCCCCAGCGCGCATCTCGTCGAGGTCGCGGTTGTTGAGCTTGCCGTAGCCCTCGAAGCGGCGCACCCGGTAGTAGACGTCGCCGTTGTCCGCCGCGTAGGCGTAGCCCTTGGCGATCAGCGTCTCGATCATCGCGAGGATGTCATCGATATGCTGGGTCGCGCGGGGCTCCTGGTCCGGCGGCAGCACGAAAAGGCGTGCCTCGTCCTCGTGCATCGCCTCGATCATGCGCTCGGTGAGCGAGGCGATCGACTCGCCGTTCTCGTCGGCACGGCGCAGGATCTTATCGTCGATGTCGGTGACGTTGCGCACATAGGTGACGTCATAGCCGCGATGGCGCAGGTAGCGGGTAATGACGTCGAAGGCCACCATCACCCGGGCATGGCCCAGGTGGCAGTAGTCGTAAACGGTCATGCCGCACACGTACATGCGCACCTTGCCCGGCTCGATGGGCGTGAAGGCCTCCTTGCGGCGGGTCAGCGTGTTGTAGATCTGCAGGTCGGCGCTCACGCTCCCCCCCTCTTCTGCACGTCTTGGTTCTGGGCTGCCTTCTTCTGCACCTTGGCCCAACTATCCTTGAGGCTCACGGTACGGTTGAACACCAGCTTGCCGTCGCGACAGGCGTGGCGGTCGGCGCAGAAGTAGCCCACCCGCTCGAACTGGAACCGGCTCTCGGGGGCCACCTCGGCCAGGCTCGGCTCGCCGATGGCCTGGCGGACCACCAGCGACTCGGGGTTGAGGTGCTCAAGGAAGTCGGCGTCCTTGTCCTTGTCCGGCTGCTCCTCCAAGAAGAGGTTGTCGTAGAGGCGCACCTCCATGGGCACACCGTGCTCGGCGCTCACCCAGTGGATCACCCCCTTCACCTTGCGACCCTCGGGGTTCTTGCCCAGGGTGTCGAAGTCCACGGAGCAGCGCAGCTCGCGAATCTCGCCGGCGTCGTCCTTGATCACCTCGTCGCAGCGGATCACGTAGGAGTTGCGCAGGCGCACCTCCTTGCCCGGCGCCAGGCGGAAGAACTTCTTAGGCGGCTCCTCCATGAAGTCGTCCTGGTCGATGTAGAGCTCACGGGTGAAGGGAATCTTGCGCACCGGCATGTCATCCCGTGCCGGGTGGCCGGGCACCTCGTAGGTCTCCTCATGGCCCTCGGGCACGTTGGTCAGCACCACCTTGAGCGGCTTGAGCACCGCCATGGCGCGCGGCGCATTGTCCTCGAGGTCGGAGCGGATGGCGTGGTAGAGCATGGCGATGTCCACCAGGCCACCGTCGGCGCGGGTCACCCCGATCATCTCGCAGAACTTGCGGATGGAGGCCGGGGTATAGCCACGGCGGCGCATCCCGGAGATGGTCGGCAGGCGCGGATCGTCCCAACCATCGACGATGCCCTCGTCCACCAGCAGCTTGAGCTTGCGCTTGGAGGTCAGGGTGTAGTTGAGGTTGAGCCGGGCGAACTCGATCTGGCGGGGCTTGGCCGGCACCGGCAGGTTATCGAGGAACCACTCGTAGAGTGGGCGATGATCCTCGAACTCCAGGGTGCAGATGGAGTGGGTGACCCCCTCGATGGCATCGGACTGGCCATGGGTGAAGTCATAGGAGGGGTAGATCTTCCACGTGTCGCCGGTCTGGTGATGATGGGCATGGCGGACGCGATAGAGGATCGGGTCGCGCAGGTTGATGTTGGGCGAGGCCATGTCGATCTTGGCCCGCAGCACCTTCTCGCCCTCGGCGATCTCGCCGACGCGCATGCGCTCCAGCAGCTCGAGGTTCTCTTCCACGCTGCGCTCCCGGTAGGGGCTGGGGCGGCCCGGCTCGGTCAGGGTGCCGCGGTACTCGCGGATCTCGTCCGGCGAGAGGTCGTCCACGTACGCCTTGCCCTCGCGAATCAGGTGCTGGGCCCAGGCGTAGAGCTGGTCGAAGTAGTCGGAGGCGAAGCGCACCTCGCCGGCCCACTCGAAGCCCAGCCAGCTGACGTCCTCCTTGATGGCGTCGATGTAGGCCTGCTCCTCCTTGGCCGGGTTGGTGTCATCGAAGCGCAGGTGACAGTCACCACCGAACTGCTCGGCGAGCCCGAAGTTGAGGCAGATCGACTTGGCGTGACCGATATGCAGGAAGCCATTGGGCTCCGGCGGGAAGCGGGTCACGATCTTGCCGATGCGACCGGCCTCGATCTCCTCGCGGATCTGGTTGCGGATGAAGTTCGGCGCACTGGTGGTTTCGGTGGACATGTCGAGAAAAACAGCCTCTGGTTGAGAATGCGGGCCTGCCGACGCAAGCGATGGCGAAGCGTCTGGGTAGGGGCGCCGTAGGAATTCACACTGGCACGGTATCGCTCGAGGCTGATCCGGCGACAGGCCTCCAAGGAGACGCTGTGAACCCCTCCCTGGGCGCTACCGACGCCATCCCTGGCGTAGGACCTCCTCTACGGCCTGTCCCCGGCGCCTCTCGCTACAGGCAGCTCCGGCTGCCCGACACCGATAGAGCCCCCACGCTCGCTTCGCGCATGGAAGCAAAACCGGTATTATAGCGCCACGCCCATGGGCAACGCCAAGGCGAGGCCCCTTTATTGCACAGGAACTTACGATGATCGTTCTGCAGACCACCTTTGGTGACATCAGCGTCGAACTCGACCACGAGAAGGCACCCAAGACCGCCGCCAACTTCGAGCAGTATGTGCGCGACGGCTTCTATGACGGCACCCTCTTCCACCGCGTAATCGACGGCTTCATGGTCCAGGGTGGCGGCTTCGACGAAGACTTCAATCAGAAGCCCACCCGCGACCCGATCGAGAACGAGGCCGACAACGGCCTGGCCAACGAGGTCGGCACCCTGGCCATGGCACGCACCCAGGACCCGCACTCGGCCACCGCCCAGTTCTTCATCAACGTCGCCGACAACGCCTTCCTCAACCACAGCGGCAAGTCCATCCAGGGTTGGGGCTACTGCGTCTTCGGCCGCGTCGTCGACGGCATGGAGGTGGTCGATAAGATCCGCAAGGTCGAGACCACCCGCCGCGGCATGCACGCCGACGTGCCGGCACAGGACGTGCTGATCGAGAAAGCGTATGTAAAATGACCACCCTGCTGATTTCCGACCTGCACCTCCACCCCGGCGCCCCCGAGATCACCGAGGGCTTCCTGCGCTGGCTGGAGGAGCGCGCCTGCGGCTGTGACGCCCTCTATATCCTCGGCGACTTCTTCGAGGCGTGGATCGGCGACGACCTGCTCGACCTGGCGGGCCGGGACCCCAGCGGCAACGCCGACCTGGCGGCGCGGATCGCCACGGCACTCAGGCGGCTGGCCGATGACGGCACCGTGCTCTACCTGATGCACGGCAATCGCGACTTCCTGCTGGGCGAGCGTTTCGCCCGCGAGGCCGGTGCCACCCTGCTGGCAGACCCCAGCGTGGTGGAACTCGAAGGCCACCGGGTGCTGCTGATGCATGGCGACAGCCTCTGCACCCGCGACGCCGACTACCAGGCGTTCCGCGCCCAGGCGCGCCATCCCCAGTGGCAGCAGCAGGTGCTGGCCATGCCCATCGAACAGCGCGTCGCCCTGGCCAGCCAGCTGCGCGCCCAGTCCGGCGAGGCCAACTCCAACAAGGCCGAGGACATCATGGATGTGACCCCCGACGAGGTGGTCAGGACGATGGCCGAGCACGGCGTCACCACCCTGATCCACGGCCATACCCACCGCCCGGCGGTGCATGAGCTCGAGGTCGAGGGCCAGCCGGCACGGCGCTACGTACTGGGCGACTGGCAGCCTGGCACCGGGTGGGAGATTCTGGTCGAGGACCACGGCGAGCCAGTGCTGCGGGAGTTTACGCTGGGCCGGTAGGCATGCCCCCTGTTCCAGGGGTCAAGGGGTCCAGGGGGCAAGGGGCCAAGCAACCAGGCCCGCAATGCAAAAGGAGCAAGCCAAGGGGCGACCTTGCGCTTGCTCCTTTCGCCTTTAGGCTGGCGAGACCCTAGCGCTTGATCTCCGCCTCGCTGCGCAGGTGCTCGATCAGCCCCTGGATAGCGGCCTGGGCGCGCAGGCGCTCGGCCATGGAGGCGACGAACTGCTCGACCTGCGCGTCGATCTCGCCCTCGCCGACCGACTCCAGGGCGATGACGACCGCGCGCTCGCCTTCGGCGACCCGACCGTAGGTGGGCGTATCGCCCTCGGGCGCCGGCAGGCGGAAGGCGGCATCCACCAGGGTCCGGGAGAGGCCCTGGGTCTGCTGGCGACTGACGGCTTCGGCCTGCTGCCAGTCGAGCTCGACCGATTCGCCGTCGCGCAGGGCGGCGACCAGCTCATCGGCCCGTGCCAGCAGCGCCTCGCGGCGCAGTTCGGCCTCGACGTCGGCCCGCACCTCGTCGCGCACCTCGGCCAGCGGCAGGGTAGTCGCCTCGCGATGCTCGGCCACGCGCAGCACCAGGCGGCGATCGCTGTCCAGCTCGATCACCTCGCTGTTGTAGCCCTCGCCGAGGACGTCGTCGCTGAACGCCTGGCTCATCACGCCCGGCTCCGAGAGCACGCCCTCGGCGCCCTCGCGGGAGACCCAGTCGCTGGTCTGAAGCTCGAGCCCCAGGTCCTCGGCGACGCCGGCCAGGTCGTCGGCGGAGAAACTCTCGTCGATCAGCTGCTGCACCTTGTCGTTAAAGGCATCGGAGACCTCATCGCGGGCCAGCTGGCGACGCAGCTCATCGCGCATCTCGGCGAAAGACTCGCGCTCGAGGCCGGTCACCTTGAGCAGGTGCAGGCCGTTGTCGGTCTCGACGATCCCGGAGACCTCGCCCTCGCCCAGGGAGAAGGCCGCCTCGTCGAAGGCCTCGCCAAAAAAGCCGCGGCTCACCACGCCCAGGTCGCCGCCCTGCTCGGCGGAGACGGTGTCGTCTGAGAACTCGGCCGCCAGGTCGGCGAAGGCCTCGCCCTTCTCAAGGCGCGCCTGCACCTCCTCCAGGCGACTCACCGCCTCCTCGCGGCTGCGCTCGTCCCCAAAGGTGACCATGATATGGGAGAGACGGCGATCGGCGTCGGCGGTGGCCTCGCGCCAGGCATCACGCAGTGCCGCCTCGTCGACCTCGACCTGGTCCGCCATGGCCTGGCGATCCACCACCACGTACTCCAGGCGCACCTGCTCGGGACGCCGGAACGCCTCCTGGTGCGCCTCGTAGTAGGCCTCGATCTGGGCCTCGCTGGCGGCGACCTCCTCGTCCAGGGCGGCGGCATCGATCGCAGCGTGACGGAAGGTGCGGGTCTGGCGCTGCAGCTCGGCCAGGCGCTCGCGCTCGCTCTCCAGGGTGAAGTCGCTGAACGCCAGGCCTTGCTGGAGCTGCTGCTGCTGCATGTCCTGGCGCAGCTGCTCACGGAAGCCCACCGGGGTATAGCCGGCGCTGGCCAGGCGGTTGCGGAACAGGTCGCTGTCGAAGCGCCCCTCTTGGTCCTGAAACTCGGGCAGCGAGACGATGATCTGGTCGAGCTGCTCCTCGGAGAGGTGCAGCCCGCCCTCCTCGGCGTACTGGCGCAACACCCGGTCGGTAATCAGCTGGTCGAGCATCTGGGCGCGCAGGGCCCGCTCCTGTTCGGGCGGCACCTGCCCGGAGCGGATCGCCCGCTGCACGGCCAGTTCCAGCTCCTGGCGCATGATGGGCTCGCCGTTGACCTCGGCGACCTCGTCACCGCTGTTGCCGAACAGGCCCACCAGCGACTCGACGCCGAACAGTGCCATGGTGACGACCACCGCGCCGATGATGATCTTCGCCCCCCAGCTACGGGAGCGGTCTCGAATACTTTGCAGCATGCAGGCCTCGGAAGAGTGGAGAGTAGAACGAAGACAGGCGCACCGCCGAGGGCGATGCGCCTGTATCAATCAACCAGTAGTGGTCAACCTTCAGCGGCGCGGGCGTCGCACCTGGCTTTCCGGAGAAAGCATATCCGTTGACGGGGCTATCAGTTGACGGAATCCTTCAGCGCCTTGCCGGCCTTGAAGCTGGGAACCTTGGCCGCCTTGATCTCGATCGGCTGGCCGGTCTGCGGGTTGCGACCGGTGCGTGCGGCACGCTCCTTGACCTGGAAGGTACCGAAACCGACCAGGGAAACACTGTCACCTTTCTTGAGGCTGTCGGTGACGGTATCCACCATGGCATCCAGCGCGCGGGCGGCGGAGGCCTTGGGAATATCGGCGGACGCGGCGATGGCTTCGATCAGCTCGGACTTGTTCACACTTCACCCCTTGACATTTTCGGAATTTGGCTCTAATCGACACGGCATTTCAACAGACAAGCGCGATCACAGCATAAGCAATTTATAGCAATGCGGGGAAAGCACTGTCAAGAAACATTGCGGCCAGAGCCCCACCATATCGGGCTTTGCCCTGGATGATGGTGGGGAAAAGGGCCTCAATGGGTGCTGATCATTGATGACGTGGAGGCGGACTCATCGGAACGGGCTTCCCCCTCGGATGCCTCATCCCTTTTCGCTAAAGCCACCTCCAGCACCTCGTCGATCCAGCGTACCGGCCTGATGTCGAGAGCCTCCTTGATATTGTCCGGCACCTCCTTGAGGTCCCGGCGGTTCTCCTCGGGCACCAGCACGGTCTTTATACCACCGCGCCTGGCGGCCAGCAATTTCTCCTTCAGGCCGCCGATGGGCAGCACCTCGCCGCGCAGGTTGACCTCGCCGGTCATGGCCACATCGCAGCGCACCGGCCGGCCGGTGTAGGCCGAGACCATGGCGGTGACCATGGCGATGCCGGCGCTGGGACCATCCTTGGGAGTCGCCCCCTCGGGCACGTGGATGTGCAGGTCCTCCTTCTCGAAGCGCTCGGGGTCGATGCCCATCGCCAGCGCCCGGGCCCGCACCACCGTCTGGGCGGCGCTCACCGACTCCTTCATGACGTCGCCCAGCGAGCCGGTCTTGTTGAGGCGCCCCTTGCCCGGGGTCACCACCGACTCGATGTTGAGCAGCTCGCCACCCACCGAGGTCCAGGCCAGACCGGTCACGCGACCCACCTGGTCCTCCTGGTCGGCCAGCCCGTAGCTGTAGCGGCGCACCCCAGCATACCCCTCGATATCGGCGGCGGCCAGCAGCAGCGGGGCCTGTGCCCCTTCCTTGCTCTCCTTCTCGAGGCGTTCGCGCAACACCTTGCGGCACACCTTGGCAATCTGGCGCTCCAGCTCGCGCACCCCGGCCTCGCGGCTGTAGTAGCGGATCAGCTCCAGCAGCGCCTCGTCGGAGAACTCGAGCTCCTCGTCCTTGAAGCCGTTGGCCTTGAGCTGCTTGGGCACCAGGTAGCGCCGGGCGATGGCCAGCTTCTCGTCCTCGGTGTAGCCGGGCAGGCGGATCACCTCCATGCGGTCGAGCAGCGGACCAGGGATGTTCATGGAGTTGGCGGTACAGATGAACAGCGTCTCGGAGAGGTCGTAGTCGAGCTCCAGGTAGTGGTCGCTGAAGGTGTCGTTCTGCTCCGGGTCGAGCACCTCGAGCAGCGCCGAGGCGGGGTCGCCACGATGGTCCATGCCGATCTTGTCGACCTCGTCGAGCAGGAACAGCGGGTTGCGTACCCCGGCCCGCGACATGCGCTGGACGATCTTGCCCGGCAGCGAGCCGATGTAGGTACGGCGGTGGCCGCGGATCTCGGACTCGTCACGCACGCCGCCGAGCGCCAGGCGCACGTACTTGCGGTTGGTCGCCCGAGCAATGGACTTGCCGAGCGAAGTCTTACCCACCCCGGGCGGCCCCACCAGGCAGAGCACCGGCCCCTTGAGCTTCTTGACCCGCTTGTGCACCGCCAGGTACTCGAGGATGCGCGCCTTGACCTCCTCGAGGCCGTAGTGGTCCTCGTCGAGCACCTTCTGGGCGTGCACCAGGTCATGCTTGACCCGGGTGCGCTTCTTCCACGGCACCGACACCAGCCAGTCGAGGTAGGAGCGCACCACCGTGGCCTCGGCCGAGTTGGGTGCCATCATCTTGAGCTTGCCCAGCTCCTGGAGGGCCTTCTCGCGGGCCTCCTTGGGCATGCCGGACTCCTCGATGGCCTGCTCGTACTTCTCGGCCTCGTTGGGCACGTTCTCGAGCTCGCCCATCTCCTTCTGGATGGCCTTCATCTGCTCGTTGAGATAGTACTCGCGCTGGGACTTCTCCATCTGATCCTTGACCCGCGAGCGGATACGCTTCTCCACCTGCAGCAGGTCGATCTCGGACTCGATCAGCGCCATCAGGTGCTCGATGCGGTCGCGCACCTTGTCCATCTCGAGCAGCTGCTGCTTGTCGTCGATCTTCAGCGACAGGTGGGCGCAGATGGTGTCCACCAGGCGGCTGGGATCCTCGATGCCGGAGAGCGAGTTGAGCACCTCGTTGGGCACCTTCTTCGACATCTTCACGTACTGCTCGAACTGGTTGAGCAGCACGCGCACCAGCGCCTCCTGCTCGCGCTCGGTGAGCGGCACGCTGTCACGCAGCACGGCGTCGGCGCGGGTGTAGTCCTCGCCGGCATGCAGCTCGCCCAGGTCGGCGCGGGAGACCCCCTCGATCAGCACCTTGACGGTGCCGTCGGGCAGCTTGAGCAGCTGCATGATCTCGGCCACGGTGCCGATGGCGAAGAGATCGTCGCGGTCGGGGTCATCCTTGCTGGCCTCGCGCTGGGCCACCAGCAGCACCCGCTTGTCGGCGCTCATGGCAGCCTCGAGGGCCTCGATCGACTTCTCGCGACCGACGAATAGCGGGATGACCATCTGCGGGTAGACGACCACGTCCCGCAGCGGCAAAAGGGGCAGACTCAGGGTCTGATCAGCGTTCTGCTGCATCGCAGACGTACCTCAAGAGAAAACGAAAGAATACCCAGTGGGTGGGGGCGAGCGAGAGTCTTTGCAAGGCGGACGACGGGGCAAAAAAAACGGGAGCCCCCGCGTCTCCGGCCGGCCGGGCCGGCGCTGGAGACTGGGCGCTCCCGCGGGGTAACCCCCGAGGCGTCAGCCGTCGGTACCGTCGCCGGCGACTTCCTGCTGCTGCGAGTAGATCAGCAGCGGCTCGCTCTCGCCGCTGATCACCGAGGCGTCGATCACCACCTTGCTGACGCCGTCCAGCGACGGGATCTCGTACATGGTGTCGAGCAGCACCGACTCGAGGATGGAGCGCAGGCCGCGGGCGCCGGTCTTGCGGGCCATGGCCTTGGCCGCCACGGCGCGCAGGGCGTCCTCGCGGAACTCCAGCTCGACGTTCTCCATCTCGAACAGCTTGGCGTACTGCTTGATCAGCGAGTTCTTGGGCTCGGTGAGGATCTGGATCAGGGCATCTTCGGTGAGCTCGGTGAGGGTCGCGATTACCGGCAGGCGGCCCACGAACTCCGGGATCAGACCGAACTTGACCAGGTCCTCGGGCTCCACGGTGGCCAGGATATCACCCACCGGCTTGCTGTCGTCCTTGCTCTTCACCTCGGCATTGAAGCCGATGCCGCCCTTCTCGGCGCGGTCGCGGATCACCTTCTCCAGCCCGGCGAAGGCGCCGCCGACGATGAACAGGATGTTGCCGGTATGGACCTGCAGGAACTCCTGCTGCGGATGCTTGCGACCACCCTGGGGCGGCACCGAGGCGGTGGTGCCTTCGATCAGCTTGAGCAGCGCCTGCTGCACGCCCTCCCCCGAGACATCACGGGTGATGGAGGGGTTGTCCGACTTGCGCGAGATCTTGTCGATCTCGTCGATGTAGACGATGCCGCGCTCGGCCTTCTCCACATCGTAGTCGCACTTCTGCAGCAGCTTCTGGATGATGTTCTCGACATCCTCGCCCACATAGCCGGCCTCGGTCAGCGTGGTGGCGTCAGCGATGGTGAACGGCACGTTGAGCAGCCGCGCCATGGTCTCGGCCAGCAGCGTCTTGCCGCTGCCGGTGGGCCCGATCAGCAGGATGTTCGACTTGCCCAGCTCCACCTCGTCGTTCTTGACGTCGGAGCGCAGGCGCTTGTAGTGGTTGTAGACGGCAACGGACAGCACCATCTTGGCGCGGTCCTGGCCGATCACATAATCATCGAGGGTGTGACGAATCTCGCGGGGCGTCGGCAGGCGCTCCTCGTCGCTCTCGGCATCGTTGTCGAGCACCTCCTCGCGGATGATGTCGTTGCAGAGGTCGACACACTCATCACAGATATAGACGGACGGGCCGGCAATCAGCTTGCGCACCTCGTTCTGGTTCTTGCCGCAGAACGAGCAGTAGAGAAGCTTGCCACCGTCGTCCTTGCCTTTGCCGTCGGCCATTCGCATACCTCTTTTGATGGTGGTGGTGCCGCCAGGGCGGCACCACCGGGCTCACAGCGGCGGACGGTGCCGCCGGGAACGATCAGCGTGTGATGAAAATCACGCTATCAGGATGTGGGCCGCTTATCCAGCACGGCATCGATCAGGCCATACTCCGCCGCCTGCTTGCCGTCCATGAAGTTGTCGCGGTCGGTATCCCGGGCGATGGTGTCGATGTCCTGGCCGGTGTGGTGCGCCAGGATGCGGTTGAGCCTGTCGCGGATGCCGAGGATCTCACGGGTGTGGATCTCGATGTCCGAGGCCTGGCCCTGGTAGCCGCCCAGCGGCTGATGGATCATCATCCGCGAGTTGGGCAGGCAGAAGCGCTTGCCCGCGGCACCGCCGGCCAGCAGCAGCGCACCCATGCTCGCCGCCTGGCCGATGCAGACGGTGGAGACATCGGGCTTGATGAACTGCATGGTGTCGTAGATCGACATGCCCGCGGTCACCGCACCACCCGGCGAGTTGATGTAGAGGTGAATGTCCTTGTCCGGGTTCTCGGACTCCAGGAACAGCAGCTGCGCCACCACCAGGTTGGCCATGTAGTCTTCCACCGGACCCACCAGGAAGATCACACGCTCCTTGAGCAGGCGGGAATAGATATCGTAGGCGCGCTCGCCGCGGGCGCTCTGCTCGACCACCATGGGCACCAGGCCGCCGGCGTTCTGGATCTCGAACTCGTTGCTCATAGCGTGTTGTCCTTGCATCCGATGTATGGAAGCGATGCGCCCCCGACGCCATGCCGGGGGCGTGGGGCAGATCAGGCCTGGCGCTCTTCCTCGCCGGCGCCCTCCTCGCTGCCCTCTTCCTCGTCGGCCTCGTCCTGCTGCTGGGCGGCGGCCAGCACGTCCTGGTAGGACATCTCGACGTCCTTGACACTGGCCTGCTCAAGCAGCAGGTCGACCGCCTTCTCCTCGAGGATGGCGGACTTGACCTGGGTTTTCATCTGCTCGTTGCCCATGTAGTACTCGACCACCTGCTCGGGCTCCTGGTACTGCTCGGCAAGCTCCTCGACCTTGGCCTTGATCTCGTCGTCGCTGGCGGAGAGCTCATTGGCCTTGATCACCTCAGCCAGCAGCAGGCCCACCTCGACGCGGCTCTTGGCCTGCTCGGCAAACAGCTCGTTGGGCAGCTGGGAGACGTCAAAGTCCTCACCCAGGCCGAACTGCTGGGCCGCCTGGCGCTTGAGGCCGTCGACCTCCTGCTGCACCAGCGCCTGGGGCACCGGGATGTCGTTGGCCTTCTGCAGGGCGCCCAGCACCTGCTGCTTGACGCGATTCTCGACCGCCTGGCCCGCCTCGCGGGTCATGTTCTTCTTGACCTCGGCGCGGAACTTGTCGAGGTCACCGTCCTCGACGCCGAACTTCTTGACGAACTCGGCATCGACCTCGGGCAGCGACTGGCCCTTCACCTCGTGCACCTTGACCTTGAAGGTGGCTTCCTGGCCCGCCAGGTGCTCGGCCTGGTAATCCTCGGGGAAGGTGACCTTGATCTCGGTGTCGTCACCGGCCTTGGCACCGATGAGCTGCTCCTCGAAGCCGGGGATGAAGCTGCCGGAGCCGATTACCAGGTCGTGGCCCTCGGCGCTGCCGCCCTCGAAGGGCTCGTCGCCCAGGAAGCCCTGGAAGTCGATGGTGACCTGGTCGCCATCCTCGGCGGCACGTTCGACCGCCTCCCAGCCGGCGTTCTGCTTGCGCAGGGTCTCGATCATCTCGTCGACGTCGGCGTCGGTCACCTCGACCACCGGGCGCTCGACTTCGGTGCCCTCGATGGAGGCCAGCTCGATCTCAGGATAAACCTCCAGAGTCGCCACGAACTCCAGGTCCTTGCCCGCCTCGTTGACGGTGGCCTCAATCTGCGGGAAACCGGCCGGGTTGAGCTCGTGCTCGGAGATGGCGCGCACGTAGCGTTCACGCATGACCTCGCCGACCACCTCGTTGCGCACGTCGCGGCCGTAGCGCTGACGAATCACCGACATCGGCACCTTGCCCCGGCGGAAGCCGTCCATGCGGACGTTCTTGGCGGCATCCTTGAGACGGGCATTGACGGCCTCGTCGACCTCGGCTGCCGGCACCTGGACGGTGACGCGGCGTTCGATCTGGGAGGTCGTATCGACGGAAACTTGCATGAAATGTCCTCTACCGACTGGGGCAATGTGTTGACTGCGTGAATGGAAAATCAAGGGGATGATTTTATGAATCCCGCCCGGCACTGGCAAGCGCCATGGCAGGAGTGATGGGGGCAAGCGACCGGATTGCAAGGGCTGGGCCGAACACGGGGCTCAAGCAAGCCAGCGATGGCCACCGGCGCGCCACTCAAGGGGGCATATTCCGGAAACGCGAAGACCGCCGACGCCGAATGCGCCCGCGCGATAAAACGAGAAGCCAAATAGAAGTACTGAGGAAGATGCGAAACTGCTGAACACGGAGGTGCCGAAAGAGACGCAAGACATGGGGTGGATGATGGGGATCGAACCCACGACCACCGGAGCCACAATCCGGGGCTCTACCACTGAGCTACATCCACCATTGCCTTGTTACTGCTGCGCCGCGTGTGTCGAGGTGGGGTGGATGATGGGGATCGAACCCACGACCACCGGAGCCACAATCCGGGGCTCTACCACTGAGCTACATCCACCACATCGACAATCGCTCGAACCAGCATCCCGCCACCGCGCCTGGATGGCACGCCCAGCAGGACTCGAACCTGCAACCTACGGCTTAGAAGGCCGTTGCTCTATCCGGTTGAGCTATGGGCGCATTCTACGTTCCAACTCACCTGGCCGCAACCCTGAATGCCAATTTCTTCCTTGACAATCAACAGGTTGTGGTCGGAGTGGAGGGATTCGAACCCCCGACATCCTGCTCCCAAAGCAGGCGCGCTACCAGGCTGCGCTACACTCCGCCGTCGACTTCGCGGGCCGGACGCCGCCGCAGGGGCCTCGTCGAGCGCTGCGTATTCTACGTGACTTTCCCCGACCGTCAAGTGACGCCGCGCCGCGGCTTTGTTTCATGGCGTCGACATGCGAAAATCGCGCCTCCTTCAATTCGGCCACCCAGAGGATCCTCGATGACCGCGCAACTGATCGATGGCAAAGCCATAGCCGCTCGTGTTCGCCAGAAGGTCGCCCGCCAGGTGCAGGCGCGCCGCGAGGCCGGCGGACGCAGCCCAGGGCTTGCCGTCGTGCTGGTCGGTGAGGACCCCGCCTCCGCGGTCTATGTGCGCAACAAGCACAACGCCTGCGTCGAGGCCGGCATCGAATCCTTCCGCCATCAGCTGCCCGCCGACACCTCCCAGCAGGCCCTCGAGGCGCTGGTCGACGAGCTCAATGCCGACCCGGCGGTGGACGGCATCCTGGTGCAGCTGCCGCTGCCGGCGCACCTCGACGCCCGGCCGATCCTCGAGCGCATCCGCCCCGACAAGGACGTGGACGGCTTCCACCCCTACAACCTCGGTCGCCTGGCCCAGCGCCTGCCGCTGCTGCGCCCCTGCACGCCCAAGGGCGTCATGACCCTGCTCGAGGAGAGCGGACTGGCCGTGCGCGGCCTAGATGCCACCGTGGTCGGCGCCTCTAATATCGTCGGCCGCCCCATGGCGCTGGAGCTGATGCTGGCAGGCTGCACCACCACCGTCTGCCACCGCTTCACCGGCAACCTCGAGGAGCACGTGCGCCGTGCCGACGTGCTGGTGGTGGCGGTGGGCAACCCCGGCCTGGTCAAGGGTGAGTGGGTCAAGGAGGGCGCCATCGTCATCGACGTGGGTATCAACCGCCAGGAGGATGGGCGCCTGGTGGGCGACGTCGATTTCGCGGCCGCCGCCGAGCGCGCCGGCTGGATCACCCCGGTGCCCGGCGGCGTCGGCCCCATGACCGTGGCTACCCTGCTGGAGAACACCCTCCAGGCCGCCGACCTCCACGACGACAGCTGACAGCCTCCTGGGCGCAGCACCGCCCCTGCGTGCCCAGTGAACAACGGTCTCATGGGGCGGTCACACCGATTTCAGAACACCAGCACATGAGGATGTCATGAGCGACAAGATGAACGTCGAGAGCTTCAACCTGGACCACACCAAGGTGAAGGCCCCCTATCTGCGCCTGGCCGACATCAAGACCGGCGAGCACGGCGACACCATCCACAAGTACGACATGCGCATCTGCCAGCCCAACCAGGGGCACATGGCGATGCCCGCCCTGCACTCCCTGGAGCACCTGCTGGCCGAGATGTCGCGCAACCACTCCGACAAGGTGGTCGACATCAGCCCCATGGGCTGCCAGACCGGCTTCTACTGGGCGATGATCAACCACGACGACTACGACGCCATGCTCGACCTGGTGGAGAAGACCCTCCAGGACGTCCTCGAGGCCACCGAGGTACCGGCCTGCAACGAGACCCAGTGCGGCTGGGCGGCGAGCCACAGCCTCGAGGGGGCCAAGGAGGTCGCCCGCGGCTTCCTGGCCAAGCGCGACGAGTGGACCCAGGTATTCGCATGAAGCGCATCGGCATCATCGGCGCCATGCGTCAGGAGGTGGAGCGCCTTGCCTCCCTGCTCGAGGGGCGCGAGACCCGCACCCACGTCGGCAACACCTTCCATCGCGGCCGGCTACATGGCGTCGAGGTGGTGATCCTGCAGTCGGGGATCGGCAAGGTGAACGCCGCGGTGGGCACCACCCTGCTGCTGGACATGTACCGGCCCGAGGCGATCATCAACACCGGCTCCGCCGGTGGCTTCGGCGAAGGGCTCGAGATCGGCGACATCGTGGTCTCCAGCGAGGTGCGCCACCACGACGTGGACGCCGTGGTGTTCGGCTACGAGCACGGCCAGGTGCCCGACATGCCCGCCGCCTACCTCCCCGACGAGCGGCTGATGCACCTGGCCCGCGAGTGCGTCGAGGCGCTGGGCGAGGTCAAGGTGGTCGAGGGGCTGATCGCCACCGGCGACGTCTTCATGGCCTGCCCCAACCTGGTGGCGCAGACCCGCAAGCGCTTCCCCACCATGCTTGCCGCCGAGATGGAGGCCGCGGCCATCGCCCAGACCTGTCACCTCTACGACTGCCCCTTCGTGGTGATCCGCGCCCTCTCCGACATCGCCGGCGGCGGCGACAACCACCTCTCCTTCGAGCAGTTCCTGGAGAAGGCCGCGCTGCACTCCTCGAAGATGATCGAGGCGATGGTGGCACGCCTGGCAGACCACCATCGCGATGCAGGGCAAAGGGTGGACCGCGCAGACGCGCGCTAATCCGTATGACAGGCTCGAAGCACCACAAACGTTGCCTGACTCGCTCAATAGCAACATCTGTGGTGCAGGTCGGCTAGCCCTTCAGCGTCCATTCGAGCGTCTCGCCGGCGCGCAGCGGCACGATGCGTTGGCCATCGGCGTAGGGCAGCGACTCGGGGAGCGTCCAGGGCTCGCGCACCAGGGTGATGGTGTCGGCATTGCGCGGCAGGCCGTAGAAGTCCGGGCCATGGTGGCTGGCGAAGCCCTCCAGACGCTCCAGGGCGCCGGCCTCCTCGAAGGCGGTGGCGTAGAGCTCGATGGCCGTCGGTGCCGTGTAGGCGCCGGCGCAGCCGCAGGCGCTCTCCTTGTCGCCCTGGGCGTGGGGCGCGCTGTCGGTGCCCAGGAAGAACTTCGGGCTGCCCGAGGTGGCCGCCGCCAGCAGCGCCTGGCGGTGACGCTCGCGCTTGAGGATCGGCAGGCAGTAGTAGTGCGGGCGGATGCCGCCCACCAGCATGTGGTTGCGGTTGTAGAGCAGGTGGTGGGCGGTGATGGTGGCCCCCACGTTGGCCGGCGCGCGAGACACGAACTCGGCAGCATCGGCGGTGGTGATGTGCTCGAAGACTACCTTGAGGGTCGGATGGCGCTCCAGCAGCGGCGTGAGCACCCGCTCGATGAACACCGCCTCGCGGTCGAAGATGTCGATCTCGGCGTCGGTCACCTCGCCGTGCATCAGCAGCGGGATGCCCAGCCGCGCCATGGCGGCGATGGCCGCGTCGCAGTGGGCCAGGTCGGTGACCCCGGAGTCTGAGTTGGTGGTGGCGCCGGCGGGATAGAGCTTCACCGCCTGCACCAGGCCGCTCTCGTGGGCGCGCTCGATCTCCTCCGCCGGAGTGTTGTCGGTGAGGTAGAGCGTCATCAGCGGCTCGAAGCAGCTGCCCTCGGGCAGTGCCGACAGGATGCGCTCGCGATAGGCCAGGGCCTGCTCGGTGGTGGTCACCGGCGGCTTGAGGTTGGGCATGATGATGGCGCGGCCCATCTGCCGGGCCGAGGCCGCGACCACGGCGGCCAGCGCCTGGTCGTCGCGAAGGTGGAGGTGCCAGTCGTCGGGGCGGGTCAGGGTCAGGGAGGTCACGGCGCGTCCTGTGGTAGCGGGTTCAGCGAATGGGGGGGAGTATACCGAAAGGCACGGGCTCCGGCAGCGCCGCACCGGTCGCTAGTCTGCTAACATGGCGCTTTGCCCCGACCCGGGACGCCCCATGGCCGACACCCTCGAGCGCAGCCCGCTGCGCGCCGACCTGCTGCTGCTGACCGTCACCCTGCTCGCCGCCTCCGGCTGGATCTTCTCCAAGGAGGCGCTGGCGGGCATGCCGCCGCTGCTCTTCATCGGCAGCCGTTTCCTGCTGGCGGGCCTGATCCTGATGGCATTCGCCCTGCCCCGGCTGCACCGGCTCTCGACGCGAGATGTCGCCGCCGGGGCCGGCGTGGGCATGCTGTTCAGCGGCGCCCTGACCTTCTGGATCCTGGGGCTCTTCCATTCGCGCCACCTCGGCGAGAGCGCCTTCATCAACAGCCTGGGCATCCTGCTGGTGCCGGTCATGGCCCGACTCCTGTTCGGCGACCGCCCGCCGCGCACCACCTGGATCGCGCTGCCCATCGCCCTGGTCGGCTTCGCCCTGCTCTCCCTCAATGCCGGGTTGCGCTTGGAGCCCAGCCAGTGGCTGTTCGCCACCTCGGCGCTGCTCTTCTCGCTGCTGATCAACGTCAACACCCGGGTGGTGCGCCGCCTGCCCGCCCTGCCCCTCACCGCCATCCAGCTGACCGTGGTGGGCCTCGTGCTCGGCGCTCTGTCGGCGCTGGTGGAGCCCTGGCCCGCACGCATCGGCGGCGTCACCCTGGGCTGGCTCGCGGCCAGCGTATTGCTCGCCAGTACCCTGCGCTTCTTCCTGCAGGTCTATGCCCAGGGGCTCACCACCCCGAGCCACGCCGCGGTGATCCTGATGCTGGAGGCGGTATGGGCGGCGCTGCTGGCCGCCGCCTGGTACGGCGAGACCATGACGCCCCTGCAGCTGGCCGGCTGCTCGATGATCTTCGCCGCGCTGCTGATCAACCGCTGGTACTGGGTGCGCAAGCTGGTGCTGCGTACTGCCGGGGACTACCGAAAATAGGGACAGCCTTTGAGGCGCCGAAGTTACCTTGTGGGAGCCCGATTCATCGGCGATCGAAAGTGCCTCAGCAACACCGCCGGGCGCCTGACGGCGCCATCGCCCAGAATCTGGGCTCCCACAAAAGGCGGCCATAACTCGCCAGCCGGCGACAAAATCCCGTATCATGCCGCCAGTTTTCGCGGGGCCAGCTTCACGAGGGAGAGACGATGCCCAAGGTTCGCCACTATGCCGATCTGGCCGCCATCATCGCCGGGCTGATGTGGCTGGTGGTGTACTGGTCGATCAGCCTGTCGGCCTACCTGGACAACCTGGAGCCCACCCTGGCCGCCCTGCTGCTGCTGGGCAGCGTGGTGCTGGTCACCTTCGTGCATCGGCCGACGCGGGTGCTGCTGCGCCGCTACCACGTCAGGAAGCGGCGCACCGAGATGTGGATGCACATCCTGGCGCTGCCGCTGTTCATCGCCTTCGTGCTGGGTGTGAGCTTCGAGCTGATCTTCACACCGCTGAGCGGAGTCCAGAAGCTGACGCTGTTCAATGTGGTGGCCACCGCCGGCTGGCTGGTGTTCATCGTCACCCTGGTAATCAAGCTCTGCGCCCACCAGATCAAGCAGCGCCGCAATGGCCATTGACCGTAAGGGCGCCTGACTACCAGGGAGACTGGCAAGGACCACGCCGGAGCGAGTGCCCCGGCGACTGACGGCAAACTGTAACCCGGCCTCAGAAGCGCGTCGCGCTGAACGGCGCCATGTCCACCTCTGGGGTCTCCCCCGCCATCATCTGGCTGAGCAGCAGCCCCGTCACCGGGCCCAGGGTAAAGCCCTGGTGGCCATGGCCGAAGGCCAGCCACAGTCCCTCCTGCCCCGGTGCCGGGCCGATGATCGGCTTCATGTCCGGCAGGCAGGGCCTCGCGCCCTTCCAGGGCTCGGGGTCGCGACGCTCGCCCAGGGGGTAGATCCTGCGTGCGGCCGCCTCCGCCGCCTTGAGCTGCTTGAAGCGGGGCGGCGCCTCCAGGTCGGCCAGCTCGGCGCCGGTGGTCAGGCGGATGCCGGCACGCATCGGCTCCAGCAGGAAACCGGTCTCGGCGTCCATGATCCAGTGGTTGAGATGGGCGTTCTCGTCGGCGCTGGCGTAGTGCATGTGGTAGCCACGCTTGACGAAGAGCGGCACCGGATGGCCCAGTTTCGCCATCAGCTTGCCGCTCCAGGGGCCCATGGCCACCACCACCTGCTGCGCCTCGAGGGTCTCGCCATCGGTGGTGACCTGCCATCCCGCGCCGGCCTTCTCGACCTCCTTGACCTCGGCCTGCAGGAAACGCCCGCCCTGCTGCTGGAAGTGCTCGGCATAGGCCTGCACCAGCGCACCCGGGTCGGCCACGGTCCAAGGCTGGGTCCAGTGGATGGCGCCGACGAGCCCCTTCTTGAGGTGCGGCTCCTTGGCGTAGAGGCCGGCGGCATCCAGCACCTCGAACTCGACGCCGTAGCGTTCCTGGTTCTCGCGTGCTTCCTTGATGCGATCCTGGAAGGCGGCCTCAGTGTGGTAGAGCTCCAGCCAGCCGTCGCGCCGCACCAGCGACTCGGCCCCGGCGGCCTCGATCATCGGCCCATGGGTCTCCAGGCAGCGCATGATCAGCGAGGCATACTCCGGCACGATCTTCCGGTAGCGCGAGCCGCCGGAGTTGTGCCAGTACTGCAGCAGCGGGCTCGCCGCGCCGAGCATGCCGGCGGGACGATAGCGAATATCCACCTCGCGGTTGGGCAGCACCCGCAGCAGCGTGCCGAGGTCCCGCGGGAAGGCATAGGGGCGCACCGCCTCGCGCTGGATGATGCCGGCGTTACCGAAGGAGGTCTCGCGGCCCGGCTCGCGGCGATCCACCAGCGTCACCGCATGGCCCTGGCGCACCAGGTGCCAGGCCACCGAAACGCCGACCATGCCGGCTCCCAACACCACGATCTCACGAGACATCACGCTTCCCTCCTCTGACATGCACGCAGGCCCCGCCACCCGGCGAGGCCTGACTCAACGATAGACGCCATGCCGCCACCGGGTCGAATCGCGATCGGCGGCGGCACCAGTCGCATCATAACGTGGAGTACGTCACAAGATATTCTATATTTCCAACCTTTTACGGGATATTACTTTGCAATTAAAACTCAATGCAAATATATATTCTGCATAATGCATGAAATCAGGATAAAATATCCAGCACCCCAGGAACAACGGCACACTGTCGCCACCGCTTCCCCTCTATGACGCAGACCGCACGCGCTCGCTGCTTGTGTTCTTGACGTCCTCCCCTCCCTC
>NZ_AXCA01000058.1:0-6438 GCF_000475415.1 Halomonas sp. PBN3
TCGGCGATGGAAGAGGCCACCACAACACAGCCAGGCACCTGTCGGCGCCATCGCCCGGAATCCGGGCTCCCACATCAGCTGCAGGGTTTACCTGGAGTTCACCCAATCCTCCACCCTTAACCCCGGTACGCGTTCGAACTCCTGCCGGTTGTTGGTTACCAGGATCAGGCCGCGGGATCTGGCATGGCCGGCAATCATCTGGTCATAGGGACCGATGGGAGTGCCGCCGCGGGCGAGTTCGGCCCTTAGCTGACCGCTGTGTGCAGCCGCCTCGTTGTCATAAGCGAGCACGTCGAGGCGCGCAGCGAAGCCCTCTATGACCTCGAGATTTCTCTCTGGCGCTGCCGATTTCTCCGCTCCATAGATCAGCTCCATCAGGGTGATGGTGCTGATGCAGAGTTGATGGTGATGCCGCTTGAAGGCTTCGCGCACCTCGGGTGGACGGTTCTTGATGGTATAGATGCAGATATTGGTATCGAGCAGGTACTTGAGCATTCAGAAGGCCTCGCGTTCCTGCTCGGGGGGTTGGTCCCGGTCGGCCATGAAGTCGGCCGAGACCGGCGGGCCGTCGAACCAGCTGTCCCAGGATTCCCCGGCCGGGGTGATGATCCGCGTGCGGCCGATGGCGATGATCTCCACGCGTTTAACGTCCTCAGGCAGGGCGACGGCCTTGGGTAGCCGAACCGCCTGGCTGCGATTGGTCTTGAACACGGCTGCCTGTTCCAAGGTGCGGCTCCTTGAGGTTGTGGTAGGTGTGCCATTCAATCCTAGTCGCATGATGGGATATGTCAAAGGGATATGGCAGGCCGGTTCCCACCAAGGTCGAATCCCCTCCTATCCGGACTCAGTTCGCGCTACCATGACGTTTTAACGTTATCTTCACCCGGTGAGACGCGAACCGATCATGTCCGAGACCCTGACCGAGCCTGTTGCCGTGTCTGATGCCGCCGTGGCCGAGGCCGAGGCGCTGCTCTCCGACGAGCTGCTGGCGTTTCTGGCCTGCCGCACCCCCGATGCCTGGGTGGCGTGGGCGCTCGAGAACCCCGAGCTGCTGCTGATCGACCACGCCCAGTGCGAGAAGAAGGCGGCCTCCACCGCCATGAGCCTGCTCTACCGCTACGTCGACCAGCCGCTGCTGCTGACCAAGATGAGCCAGCTGGCCCGCGAGGAGCTGCTGCACTTCGAGCAGGTGGTCAAGCTGATGGAGGCACGCGGCATCGCCTATCGCCACCTCAGTGCCTCGCGCTACGCCGAGGGGCTGCGCCGCCACGTGCGCGCCAACGACCCCGAGCGGCTGTGCGACATCCTGATCATCGGTGCCTTCATCGAGGCGCGCAGCTGCGAGCGCTTCGCCCGGCTGATCCCCCACCTCGACGCCGAGCTTGCCAAGTTCTATCGCACTCTGGTTAAGTCGGAGGGACGCCACTATGAGGACTACCTGATGCTGGCGCGGCACCTTACCGATGCGCCCATCGAGTCCCGAATCGCCTTCTTCGCCGAACGCGAAGCGGCGCTCATACAAGAGCCGGATACGGCCTTTCGTTTTCACAGCGGTGTGCCGGCCTGATCCCGGCCCGCCGACCAGGACGCAGGAAAACCACGATGCGGGATGCTTCCGACGTCACCGATACCCCGACCCAGGCTCGGTTGACCCTCTTCGGCCATTTCTCGCTCGGCCTGGGCGAGGACACCCTGACCCAGTTCAGCTACGACAAGGTCAAGGCGTTGCTCGTCTACCTGCTGCTGCACCAGCAGCCGGTGAGCCGCGCCACTCTCGCCGAGCTGCTGTGGCCTGACCAGGGGCTGTCGTCGGGGCGCACCAACCTGCGCCACGCGCTGCACTGCCTGCGCCAGTCGCTGGGCGAGAGCGCCGACGAGGTGCTGGTGGTCTCGCGCCAGACCATCGCCTTCCAGCTGCCCCCGGCCTGGGGCCTCGACCTCCACGACGTCCAGCGCTTGCTGGAGTACGAGCGCGACCTGCCGACCCTGGCCGCGCTGCTCGAGCACTACCAGGGGGACCTGGTGGAGGAGCTGCAGATCGCCAGCTGCTCCGAGTACCAGCGCTGGCTGGTGCAGGTGCGCAACGACTGGCGCCAGCGCGTGATCCGCTTCGCCGAGGCGGTGCTCGAGCGCTTCGAGTCGGTCCCCGATACCCTGCTCGAGACCCTGGTCAACCGCTTCTCCGGCTATGGCCCCTTCCACGAGCGGCTGGTGCGCCAGCTGGCCGAGCAGGGCCAGCTCGCCGCCGCCCATGAGCAGTACAACGCCTACCTGCAGCTGCTGGCGCTCTCCGGCCAGCAGCCCGAGCCCGGCTTCCTGCAGCTGGCGCGCTACTGGTCCGACGCCCAGGCCGATGCCGCCGGCGCGGCCGCGGCCGGCTTCTCGCGCACCCTGTCCCCGGACGACTCCCCCCTGCGCGAGGAGGAGATCGAGCAGCGCCAGCTGTCGGTGATGGCCATCCGCCTGCGCCTCAAGGGCGACCTCTCCACCCGCGCGGCCAGCCGTGCCTGCCTGATGCTGCAGGCCGAGCTGGTGCGCTGGCTGGAGGAGCAGTGCCACCACCTGGGCGGCTTCTGGCTGCCCGGCGCCACCGGTGGCCTGGGCCTGGCCTGCTTCGGCACCCACGGCCCGGCCCACCAGCTTGCCGAGCTGGTCGCCCTCTACGAGCACTGCCGGCGCATGCTGCCGGAGGAGTCGCGTCGCCACTGGAGCGGCGAGGGCGAGCCGCCGCGCATCGAGCTGGCCGCCGGCCTCAACAGCGGCCGCGTGGTCTACCTGCCCGAACGGCGCCTGGTCGACCCGCTGGGCCAGGTGACCCAGGGGGCGCTGGACCTGATGAGCGCCGCCGAGGGCAGCGAGCTAGTCATCTCCCAGGAGGCCAGCCAGCACATGCCGCCGGCGCTGGACCTGCAGCCGCGGCTCAGTTCGCGGCTGGTGGCCAGCGACGGCCGGGTGCGCCTGCGCGCCCTGGTACTCGGGGCCAACGAGGGCGGCCGCGAGGCGCTGCCGCCGAGCCTGGTCGGCCGCGAGTCCCAGCTGCGTACCCTGCGCGACGCCCTGGCGCGCGCCGGCATCGGCCTGCGCCAGAGCGTGCTGGTGCGCGGCCCCTCCGGCATGGGCAAGTCGGCACTGATGGTGGGCTTCCGCCAGCTGGAGCAGAGCCGCGACGCCGCCATCTGCTGGCAGCCCACCACCCGCCTCTCGGTGCAGGAGCCCCACGGCGTGGCGCGCAAGCTGCTGCGCTGGCACCTGGGCCATGCCCTTGACGCCGAGAGCCTCGCCGCGCTGTGCCAGACCCTCGAGATGCCGGAGTGCGACGAGGCACGCCTGCGCCTGCTGGAGGAGGCGCTCGGCGCGCGCGAGACCCACGCCGTGGCCGAGCTCAGCCAGAGCGGCGAGGCGGTGGAGCTGGTGGTGGGCCTGCTGCAGCGGCTGATCGGCCGCATCGCCGCCGAGCGCACCCTGGTGCTGATGATCGATGACCTGCAGTGGCTCGACGAACCCAGCGTCAAGGTGCTGGCCGGCCTGCAGGCGCGCCTGCCCATCAACTGCGCCTTCATGCTGGTGGCCAGCCACCACGGCCGCGAGGGGCTGCCCGCCAAGCTGCACTGGGACCAGCAGATCACCCTCGGCAAGCTCGACGCCATGCAGTCCTCGCGGCTGCTCTCCCAGCTGGCGCGTCGCTACCGCATCCATATCAGCCCACGCCTGCGCGGCCAGATCATCGAGCGCTGCGACGGCGTGCCGCTCTACCTGCAGGAGATCGTGCGCCGCGTCGACATGGACCGCCGCGAGGGGCGCAGTGTGCAGCTCGACGAGCTGCCCCATGGCCTGCTCGGCCTGCTTGCCAGCCGCATCGACCAGCTCGACGGCGACCGCGAGGTGGCCCATGTGGCGGCGGTGCTGGGGCGGCGCTTCCGCTACGACTTCCTGGCCGAGTGCAGCGAGCTCGACGGCGCGCGCCTCACCCAGGCGCTGGAGCAGATGCGCCGCCTGGAGATCATCGAGCCCGCCGAGGGCGATGACGCCGGCCGCGAGTTTCAGTTCACCCACCAGCTGCTGCAGGAGGCCGCCTACCTCTCCTGCCCGCGGGACGTACGCACCGCCATCCACCGCCAGGTCGTGGAGCTGATCGAGGGGCGCTTCCCGATGTGGATCAGCCGCCACCCCGGCGACTTCGCTACCCACCTGCGGCGCAGCGGACACTACGCCCGCGGCGCGCGTTACTACGAGCTCGCCGCCCGCGAGGCGCTCAAGGTCAGCGCCAACCGCACCGCCCTGAAGATGGCCGACCTCGGCCTGGTCAGCCTGCGCCAGGTGGCCGGGCAGACCGAGCGCGAGATCAGCCTGCTCACCGTGCGCGGCCAGGCCGCCTTCGCCCTGGAGGGGCATGGCTCGCGCACCGCCCACGAGAGCTTCGTGCGCGCCCGGGAGCTGACCCAGGCGCTGGCCGAGGAGGGCGAGAGCGTCGACCTGGAGCAGGCCTTCCTGGTCAAGTGGGGGCTGTGGGTGGGCTGCAGCCAGCGCCACGCCCACGCCGATGCCTTCCGGTTGGCCGCCAAGCTGGCCGACCTGGCCCGCGAGCTCGAGGATCCGCGCTACGCGCGCCTGGCGGAGTACGCCCAGGCCAGCTGCGAGTACTGGGCCGGGCGTATCCCGCTCGCCTACGACCACCTCGATGAGATCAACCCCCTCGAGTCCGAGATGATGATCGAGTGGCTGCCCTTCTCGGACCACCCCCAGGTAGCCGCCGCCTGCTTCCAGGGCTGGACGCTCTGCCTGCGCGGCGACTACCGCCGCGCAGAGACCCAGGTGGAGTCCGCCATCCGCCTGGCCGAGCGCATCGGCCACCTCGGCAGCCTGGCCATGGCGCTGATGTACGCCGCCGCCCTCTACCGCCAGCTGGGCCATGTGCACCTCGCCGCCGCGCGGGCCGAGCGCGCCCATGAGCTCACCGGCACGCCGGACCTGCACCTCTGGCAGATGGCCGCTCGCGGCGTGCTCGGCTGGCAGCGCGCCATCGCCGGCGACCGCGACGGCCTTGCCCAGATCCAGGCCACCCAGGAGGAGCTCACCGAGCTCACCGGCCGCGACCCCTACACCCGTCCCTCGCTGTGGCTGGTGGATGCCTGCATCGCCCTGGGCGAGCACGCCCGCGCCGAGGAGTACCTCGACCAGGCGCTGGTGCTGGCCCGCGAGCGCACCACCCTGTTCGTGCCGGAGCTCGCGGTGCAGCTCGCCCGGGTGCGCCACCTGCTCGGTCACCCTCGCGAGGAGATCGTCGCCCTGATCGAGCTGGCCCAGGAGCACGCCCGCCACGACGGCAACCTGCACCAGCAGATCGCCGCCCTGGAGACCTGGCTCACCCTGGTCGACCCCGCCGACGCCACGGCCCGCCAGGCCTTCCGTCGCCTGCTCGCCGAGGTCCACCACAGCGACGCTCCCATCCTCACCCGCTGGCACAGCCTGCTCGACCGCGCCCAGCCACGCCTGGTGGGGTCAGACCCCTCACTCCACTTAGGGGTCTGACCCCATGGAATGATCGGCGCCAGGGATAACGACGACCTCGGCGCCGAGAAGCCTTTCGGCAGCCTCCGAAAAGGCGGAGGGAGGGACCTGGCGATCCTGCTCACCGAAGACCAGGACGCGCCGCACGTCGTGGCGCCACGCCGCTCTCTCCGCCGGGTTCACGGAGTCGAAGAGCGGGGTAAAGCCATGGAGGCGGCTCCAGCGCGTGATATCCACGGGGGTGGCATAGGCGATGACCCGCTTCACTTCCGGGACGCTTTCGCTCAGCAGCAGTGCCAGCACGCCGCCGCCCGAGTGGCCGATCAGCGTCACCTGCCGCTGGCCGGGCTGGCGATCGAGCCAGCCGCGGAGTCCGGCGTGCATCGCCGCGACGACCCGCGTCGAGTACCGGGAGAAGGTCCAGAGCGCCGGATGGCATAGCGCCTCGGGGCCCATGCCGAAGTAACAGGGCCGGCCCAGGTAGAGGGCTGGCGGTGGCGCTTCGAGAAAGCGCTGCAGCATGGGTGTGTGGCGCGGGGTGGGGTCATCGGAGACGCGTCGGCCACCGCTGACCCAGGGGCGGCCGTCGCCCTCGATGAAGACCACGACGCTCTCCCCGTCACCGGGCCGTTCGGCCGCGGCGAGCCGGAAGCCATCGCCCTCCAGGGCGATGGGGCGGGCGGTGTGCTCCGCCGGCAGGCGCGACGCCAGCCCACCTTGAGATACCGCGCATCCCGCCAGCAGCCCGCAGAGAGCGGCGAGCAGGGGCAGTCGTATCAGATGGGTGAGCTTGCCTTGAAGTGTCATCATGAAAGCGGTCTTCTTTCGTGATCCGAAGCCCCGGCTTCAGTTCGCGGAGGTGGGGCCCCCAGACTCGGGAGCCTTTGCCTTCGCGCAGCAAGCTGCGCTCCTGGTATGGATTGACCCGTC
>NZ_AXCA01000059.1:0-1710 GCF_000475415.1 Halomonas sp. PBN3
TAAAAAAGTAGCGCTGCCAGCCTCCACCATTCGCAAAAAGACTGAATGCGGCACCGGTGTTCCATAGGTGCACCCAGTTAAAGAACGGGGTCACCGAAACATACTCGCCATAGGCCATTGATTGCTGCACCAGCCACTTTACAGCCTGATCAGACGCTGCCAGCAGGCCCGATATGGACAATAGGGCATATGGCGAGAGTTTTTTGCCAATAATGAGCATTATTTAACCCTTCAACGCCAAAATGCGTCTGGCACCGTTAAGTACAATGCCCCCCGCGATGGTGCCGATAATCAGATCCGGATAATTGGAACCGGTCCACGCGACCAGGGCGCCGGCGGTGATGACCCCCAGGTTGATCACCACGTCGTTGGCCGAGAATATCCAGCTTGCCTTCATGTGCGCCCCGCCTTCCCGATGTTTGGATATGAGCAGCAGACAACTGGTATTGGCAATCAATGCGACGAATGCGATAGCCATCATCACCAGCGATTCAGGCTCACTACCGAATACAAAGCGTCTCACCACCTCTACGAGCACGCCCACAGCCAAGATCAGTTGCAGTACACCAGCAAGATGCGCGGCACGTACCTGCATTTTCACGCTATGTCCAACCGCATAAAGGGCAAGCCCGTACACCGCCGCATCGGCAAAATTGTCCAGGGATTCTCCAATCAGGCCGGTGGACTGGGCGATCAGACCGGCAGTCATTTCCACCACGAACAGAAGTGCATTGATGCCGAGCAACCAGCGCAGGGTCCCGGATTCTTGCTTAGCAGAAGCTGCCGAAAACTCGGCGGCCTTGATGGTCTCCGGATTTGCAGCGACGGTTTCCTGAAGCGAGGCGCCTAGCCCCAAGGTCTTCAGTTTCGAGGTGACGGGCTCGACCTCGCCGTCATGCACGACCTTCAGCCGGCGGTTCGACAAGTCGAAGGACAGCGCCCGAATCTCCTCAAAGCCGTTCAGGGCTAGGCGAATCATTCGTTCTTCTGATGGACAGTCCATCTTCGGCACGGCATAAACACTGACCCATCTCCCTGGCGCCTCGGAGGAGGCCTGTATATCGGTATCCGCTGCGGACGTTGCATCACCGCCACAGGCGCCACCACAGGATTTGCTCATGATACGACTCCACTTGAACAATGTTGTGGTACCATTTAAAACTATAAAGCTACTATAAGGTCAATAGAGTAAAGAATCCGTTGGGGAGGAGGCTGATGCGCATTGGTCAGTTGGCGCAGTTGGTAGGGGTCGAAACACAGACGATCCGCTTCTATGAACAGCAGGGCTTGTTGCCGCCGCCTGATCGGCAGGACAACGGTTACCGTGTCTATACCGAGAAGCATGGTGAGGGGCTGGCCTTCATCCGTCGCTGCAGAATCCTGGGCCTGTCACTGGCTGAGATTCACGAACTACAGAGCTATCAGGACGACCCTCATCAGCCTTGTACCGCCGTCAACGCCTTGCTCGATGATCACATCTCTCATGTGCGGTCGCAGATAACCGCTCTGCAAGCGCTTGAGAAACAACTCGTTTCACTGAGAGCGAGTTGCAACGATGACCGGGAAGTTGAGGCGTGTGGGGTTCTTGCTGGAATTAGCGAAGGAAACATGCACCAGCAGTAGGTGAAGCATCAACCAGATAATCCGATGAGATGCCGGTCTGTCTCACTCTCATGCAAAGGTAAGATCAACCATTTAATCCGCTTACCC
>NZ_AXCA01000060.1:0-1546 GCF_000475415.1 Halomonas sp. PBN3
GTAACTATTCAGGTCACGCTGCCTGATCCAGGCCGTCCCGACGCATGAATTCGGGCACTTCACCGGCAAACAACTGTTCTAGTGCGGTGTGCGCTGCCAGGCCCTGCTTGACCGCCGTCGAGAGGAAGCTGCGCATCCGGCAGAAGATCTCGGCACCTTCCCAGGAGCGGAAACAGCCTGAAATCTTCTGCTGGACCTTGGTCATCCGCAGGTCACGCTCCCCTTGGTTATTGGTGAAGGGCGCGGCGGGGTCGTCGAGGAAACGCAGCACATCGTCCTCGTACGCCTGGAGACGTTCGAGCAGGTTACGTGCCTTGGTACGTTTGGCACGACCGCGCTTTCCCGGTGGTGGTGGGATCGGTGGCGGACACTCGGTCTCACCCTCTGTCAGGCACTGCCGATAGCGGACTCGCCAGCGTTGCGCCTCTTCGGGCGAGAGCGTGCCACCGGCAGCGTCAACGGCCTGATGCATCTCCAGCAGCAGATCATGCAGCGCCTTGGCCCACTTTTGGTGGTCATTTTCCCAGGCCGCAGTCAATTCACGCAGGTGATGGGCGTTGCAAAGTGCGTGGCGGCAATCCGCGTAGCGGTAGTAAGGCTTCCAGTGATCATGCACCAGCACCCCCTGGACATAGGGCAGGATGCCGATGGCATCCATGGCCTCCTGACCTCGCTTGGCGTGAGGCGCCAAGTAGGTCAGGGCGTCATTCGAGGCGCTGTGCAGCCAGTAGCGCTTGCCGCCGACCTGCATCCCGGTCTCGTCGGCATGCACGGTCGCGGCTTGCCTCAGCGCCGGGATCGCCCACTCGGCAAACGCCTCGGCGCGCTGATAGGCCTCTTGATTGAAGGCGAACAGCGTGCCGGTGCTCAGCGATAGATCGCACTGTGAGGCCAGCAGCGCCTGGATGCGGGCATAGGGCAGCAACTGATACTGCGAGAGATAGACGACATGCGCCTTGAGACGTGGGCCATACTGGATCGGGCGGGTCACGCCGTCGGGAAACGGCGCCACATGGCGCCGCCCGAGATCGTCCTCCAGCACCTCGGCGCGATACTCGGTGACGACGGCCTGGATCACGATGTCTTGCACCTGGCGCGTTTCGATGCCGACCGAGCGATAGGTGCGCCCTTTGGGCAAGGTGCGGCGATCGACGCGCAACGACACGATCTCGTCGGGATCGGTGACCGGCGCCAGCGTCTTGCCTTCGTGACCCGGTTGCCCGCCAGGGCGACGCTCGCCCTTGGCCCGGGAACGGCGTTGGCGGTTGGGGTCTTGTGACGGCGGCTTGCTGCTGTTGCGGCTGCTGGTGGCCAGTCGGTCGGCCATCAGCTTGACCAGCAGCATCAGCACGTCGATGGCAGCACGCAAGGAAGGCGAGACCGTGTGGTCTTCCTTGAGCTGCTGCCGGACCCGTTCCAGGGCCTCGTCGACGTTGATATCGCTGATGGTCATGTCACCGCATAGACGTGCCGAAGGATCAGGCACACTATGCCAAAAAAATCAGGTGGTTGGCGACATGCCATCCGCAGCCACCTGAATAGTTAC
>NZ_AXCA01000061.1:0-3659 GCF_000475415.1 Halomonas sp. PBN3
CAGTCATCCTGACACTGGGGGGTCACACGCCAGAACGCAAAGGACAGGACTTTACTGAGGCCGGCTGCTACCGGCCAGAAGCGGCCATTGAGGACATTCTGATATATAACGCCCGACTCGCAAGCCAGTTTGGAGCCGCGAAGCGACGTAAAGTCGGTTGCGGAGCAGTCGATTGTTAGCCATCCGCTCTCTCTGCGTCTTTAGCCCGCACGTCTTCCATCATCTGTGATAGCGTGTCAGCTATCTCATTTGCTTGGCCTGACAGATCCTTCGACGAATCGAATGTTATACCTCCAAACCTACGGCTTTCATCGAACATCCCTGGAGGATTATCTGTATACCAAATTGGGACCACAGCGTTTTCCCCGAACCAGTGCTTGAAGTTATCTGACTCAAATTTTGTCCAGAGCTTTCTTGGATAATCCTTACTTAGGAGCGCCAAAACGAACCTTGACTCACTTCGATATATGGGGGCAAGATACTCCTCGACGTCGTTAGCAAGAATCCTGTGCTGTTCATGCTTATCATAAAACACACTCATTTCTCGCTCGGCAAGTGCCTGCGCAACAGCCTCGGCTAAATCCCTGTTTTCACCAGCGAATGACAAAGCAAAATCATAGCGGCTCTTGAAGTCTATGCTGAAGTATCCCACCTGCAACGCAAACTTAGACCAAATCAGATGCCTAATAAAGTAGAGCAGCTTAGGGTCTTCAATAGTCAGAAGACTCGTATCAGGTTCAAAATGGAAAAGGGATGTTAACTGCTCATTATTCCGAATAAGAGTTAGCAGATAACCTTTATCAATAACTTGACCGACACTTCCTTTCATAGCCGGATTCGAAGCCAGCGCCTCTCTAGTATCGAGGGCTCCCTCTGGAGTTTGCGACAACCACCGCAAAAGATTGAGATATGGCGCGCGTCCTTCTCGGCGAAGCTTATTTCCAGTTGCGAAATCCCGTGAGATCGGGAAAAATCTAGGATGCAAATCGCCTAGTACCGACTCTCGAATGCAGGGCAAGCTGACGTTTATCGCTTTAGGTGTTGATTCCTTTGAAGTTTCATGAAGCCGGCCTTGTAGGCAAGCTTCATGACATAGAACTTGCGCCATTGCGAAGCTGCCTTCCGCCTCTTCAGCAATTTCGTCACTAATTGAGATATCACAATTAAGCGCATTTTCACCAAGTGATATAAGGCTCTTGATACGCTCGACGTTGGTCTTTCCAAAACGAATGGTCTCGACGCGATGAAGCAAATCTGGCGCGTATTCAACCAAGGTTTGGCCTGCGCGATTGATTCCTATTAAAACTATCTTGCTTTCTTGCTCCTCCTCGTCGGCCAAAAGCTTGACGAAATCGGTAAGCTTAAGCTTATCCGCATCAGGAAGACGATGAAAATCATCAACGACAACAGTCCCTATGTTATTCATCGCTGGCAACTCTGATATTAAATCAGCGTCTGTTTGTTTCCGGGCAGATAAGAACAAGCATGTATCAGAGAGGCCAACATCATCAATGGCTCTCTTGATGCAAGAAGTTTTCCCGATTCCGGATGGCCCTTCAACGATTATTCCGCGACCTGGCGTTCGCAAAGCTACTGCGACTCGATCGTATTCCGATGGCGGAACGAAAGTATGCGTCGGAACACCGGATTTTTTAAAAACTTCGTCTAGCCTTGGCAATCTGTGCCTCCTGTAGAAGTTGGTTACTATGAGTGATTCGGATCGCTAACTTTTCAGCGCTGGGCTAAACCGCCGGCTTGGAGCGGCAGCGGAAAACCAGTTGGCTTTAGCCCCTTGTGGGGCGCTCTTCACTGTAAGTCAAGGTTTAGCTTGCTCTAGAGTGCTTTCAATATCCTTAATCCATTCACTGTTAATTCCTCTGCTTTCACGTGCGTTTCTTATCATTTTTATATTATTTGCAGTCGTCTCTGGCTCCCACGTTTCTCGAATCGTGGCTAAAGCCATTCCTAGAGCAGCTCGAGCCTTTTCAGACTCTTGGGACAAAACATGCACTTCTAATTCGGTCGCATGATCCCAGTAATCAGGGTTCTTACTGGCTAATCGCCTCTTTACCGAGTATGCTACCACCGGGATGAGCTCAATTCGCCGTGGATCAGGAGGATCAGAACACTCCATAAGCGTTACCGCGTTGATTCCAGGGTATGCATCCCTCCAATCCGCCTCAAAGCCTTGCAGGTAAGCATCAATAGCCTTTTCCAAATAGGCACTGGCTGCGGGACTTTCATTTTCCTTGGCTTTTTCCCATTGGTCTTTATATACCCGACCTAGAATTCCGTTTGTTTCGCTGCTTGGCCCATGCTTATCGATAATCTCAGTTAATATATGCTCGGATTCTTTGTGAAGCTGAAGCCTATTCAAGGCAAACCCTAACTGTTCCTGCACAAGGATCGTTTGCTTTAGCGGTGGCGCCATTTTATCGGCCAAATCCACCATTCCCTGCCAATCCTTTACGGCTCTATAAGAAAGCAACAGATCAACAACAATAGCTGGGTCAGCATCGATCACATCAATTTCTTTCTCAATAACATTAATCGCACCACTACCTTCCTCACGCGCTCGTCTTAAGCGCTCCTTCATGGATTTCGAATACTCAATCAAATCTCTAAATGAATCTGTCTTTAATCTTTGAAGATCAGGCCGCGGAACATCCGTCAATAACTGATACAATGGACTGTCGTCGGAAGGATCACGGCAAGCCTCAAGCCTTTCCCTTAATAGCTTTCTTGCTGACTCGGAATTTTCTGGAAACCCATAGTCGTCTAATTCATAAAGGATTGCCCTCAATGGTGCCACATCAAAAGGCAGACGCATTCCACTACCGGCTATAGGCACAGTGCTATATGGTCTCACTCCATGCCTGATCCCTAGCTCATAAAACACATTTGCATTTGCGGTTGTGAGATCCGCTACGGCATATTCGCACATCATAAGGCGCTCAAACATTGGCTTATGTATGATGCCGCCAATTATTTCCTCATCAGCTCTTACAGGTTCTAAGCTTGCATCCTCTATTGCAGGAGCAATTATCTGATCATATACAGCGTCAAATTCGACAACACGACCGGCTTCATCATATTTTCGCCCAAACGGCATAAGCACAAAACAATAAGGCTTCATGGCACCTCTCCTTCACCGAGTAGCGAGGTCTTGAAGCCTCTCCTCGCTCCAGTTGTATAGTTGAATCTTATTGTCCTTTAGAACCTTGGGTGTAGCTCCGTTTGTATTGTTTAAGCGAATAGCGTAAACGGGCTTTTTATTTCTTACCGTCATTTCAACCTCTTCACGTACCCATCGACTACGATGCGTTCTTTCACCAACGAAAACGATTGTTCGTGAAGTCCCACCCATGGCTTTTGAAATTGCCTGACGGATCACGGCAACATCCTCAGTATTCCAGCGCTTCAACAGGTCTTTAACACGAAAATTCAGATCCCCGTAATTCGGATTTACGGCCCGCCCCTTGATGGTAAGGACTACTTCACGATCAGCTTCTGTGAAACTAAAAAAACAAACGTTAGGCATTCCATATCTCCTTGATGAAATAAAGCGAATCCATCATGGCCGCCTAACACCTATCATCGCGCCTGCTGCATGACACGGGGCGAAGTGGTAGCAACCATTGCCGGCATGGTCGCGGTAG
>NZ_AXCA01000062.1:0-778 GCF_000475415.1 Halomonas sp. PBN3
GTGGGTTACTGGCTGGTCATGGCCGTGGCCGGCGCGTCGTCGGCGCTGGCCTGGAGTTCGTCCATGCGCTGGTTGAGGGCGTCGAGCTGGGCATCCAGCTCGGCCAGCTGGGCTTCGCGCGCCTCGGTGGAGAGGCTGTCGTCATTAGCGACCTGAGCGCGCTCCTTGAATAACTCCAACTGGCGAATCGGCAGCAGCTGGTCGTTACTGGATTCATCGAAACGTGCCCACTGCAGCGGCTCTAGGATCTCGCGCTGAGCCTCGGTCTCGCCGTAGGCGTAGAAGAACTCACGGAGCTCCGCCTTCAGCTCTTCCGGAAGGTTCGTACGCCAGACCAGTGGATCGGAAGGGATCAGTGGCGACTTCCAGATCACCTTGAGCTGCTCGGCCTTCTCAGGGTTAGTGATTTCTAGACGCTCCATACCTTCGGTGTTGAAGGTGGCCACATCGACCTGCTGATTGGCCACGGACAGCGCGTTGGTCTCATGGCTGGAATTCATGGTGCGCTTGAAGGCGGTGGAGGCATCGACGCCGTTCTTCGCGAAGACGTAGTAGCTCGGCACCAGATAACCGGAGGTGGAGTTGGGGTCGCCATTGCCGAAGATCAGCTCGTCAGCACGGCTCAGCATGTCCTCTACACTTTCCACGTCACTGTCGCGGTGAGTGATCAGCAGGCTCCAGTAACCCGGCGAGCCATCGGCAGCCACGGTCTGGGCGAAGATCTCGCCGCCGGCGCGGTCCACGGCTTCCATGGCAGACTTATTGCCGTACCAGGCCA
>NZ_AXCA01000063.1:0-409 GCF_000475415.1 Halomonas sp. PBN3
TCAGATTCTTGCCCCTTTGAGGGGCTAACAATATAAAGCCCCCGGCTTTGCCGGGGGATACTTACTAAGGTAATCCCCCGGCTTTGCCGGGGGACTACCCGAGGTTTGACCGTGTGATGCGGTCAAAGGGAACCTCCAATCTCGGCCAAGAGATAGGAAGTTCCCAATGAGAGAGTACCAGAGTCTTGCTCACACAACATGGAACTGCAGGTATCATGTCGTGTTCATCCCCAAAAAGCGAAAGAAGGCGATCTTTGGTGGTATCCGAAAACACCTTGGTGAGGTGTTCCATGAGCTGGCAAGACAGAAGGAGTGCCAGATCGTAGAGGGGCACCTGATGCGTGATCACGTTCACATGTGTATCAGCATCCCTCCGAAGCACTCGGTGTCACATGTGGTTGGCTACATC
>NZ_AXCA01000064.1:0-290 GCF_000475415.1 Halomonas sp. PBN3
TATCCCCCGGCAAAGCCGGGGGCTTTATATTGTTAGCCCCTCAAAGGGGCAAGAATCTGAGCCGCCTGAAGGCGGCTGCCTCACATTCCAAACTTGAGCTGATCATAATGCTCATCCACCTTTTCCTGATTCCGGATATAGGCCCTTACCATTCCTTCATCAAGCCCTACTGTCGAGACGAAATAACCTCTCGCCCAGAAGCTTTCACCAGAGAAATTTCGCGATCTGCCCATGAAATTTCTGGCTATAGATATCGCACTCTTCCCTTTGATGTAGCCAACCACATGTGA
>NZ_AXCA01000065.1:0-18143 GCF_000475415.1 Halomonas sp. PBN3
CTCTCGTAGGCATCCTCCGGCGCATCGGCGGGGACGATAGTGATGTAGTCCCGGGGATTGTCGGGGCCCTCCCAGTCCACCTCGAACTCGCTGCCGGCGGGGATCTCCTCCGGCGCCTGCAGCGCGGCGCTGATCGGGGTCAGGGTCACCGTCTGGCTGGCCAGCACCCGCTTGGTGTCATTATGGATGTAGCGCACCTCGTGCTCGCCCAGGGCGTCCGGGGCGGTGAGTGACAGTGGCGATCCGCGGCCGGTGCGCTGGTAGCTCTCGTAGGCGTCCTCCGGCGCCCCGGCAGGGACAATGGTGATGTAGTCGCGGGTATCGTCAGGTCCTTCCCAGCTCACCTCGAACTCGCTGCCGGCGGGGATCTCGGCCGGCACATTCAGCGTGGCCTCCGCAGGCTGAGGTTCCGGCTCGGGCTCGGGTTCTGGTTCTGGATCGGCGGCCACCTCCTCCACTCGAGAGAGCGCGCCGGCCAGCTCGGCGCCGGAGTGGGTTTGGAAGAGCTCTCCTCCGGTCTGCTCGGTCACGCAGGAGAGCTGCTGGATCTCGTCGTCGCTGAGCCCGAAGCCGACCACGTGGGCGCGAATGGCCAACCCCTGTTCCGCCAGCCGTGCCGCCACGGCACAGGGATTGCCCTCGCAGGTCTCCAGGCCATCGGTCACCAGGATGATATCGGCCGCCTCGGCGGTACGCGGGATCTGCTCGGCGGCGAGAAGCAGGCTCTCGGCAATGGGCGTCATGCCCTGAGGATTCAGTGCACGAACCTGCGCGGCCAGAGTATCGGCATCCTGGAGAGCCATGGAGGCGATCACCTCGATATCCCCACAGTCGCCGCGGCGGTTGTGACCATAGGCCAGCACGCTCAGCGGCAGCTGCGGGTCGCGGTCATGCAGATACTCGTCGATCACATCACGGGCGACCTCGATGCGCGTGATGTCACCGTCCATGCGGTTCCACATGGAGCCCGAGGCGTCGAGTACCAGCACGCCGACACGCTCGGCCATGGCAGGCGCCGAAACGAGCAGCAGTGCGGCGGGCAGCAGTGTGGCGGGCAACAGGGAGCGCGGCTGATTGAGGCGGGCCATCCAGTACCTCCGAATGTCTATGCGTCGGGAAGCAGGGTGCAACGATCAGCATAGGCAACTGAGGGGCCGGCGGGCCCCCTTCATCTGAACGGGGCCTGCATCGACAGGCTGACTTAAGCTTTCGGCAATGTGTTGGCTTGTGGGCAAGGGGCGGACCTGTCCGAGAGAAGGAGAACCCGATGCGTGGATTCAGGTGCTGGATAGGGGTCGGGATAGCGGCGACAGGGCTGAGCGTCGGCTCGCTTGCCGCAGGCGAGATGAATGGCATGTCTTCCGATCCGAGGCTTGGCGAGGCCGCGTCGATCGAGGCAGTGGCTCGAGCCTTCCTGCCCGAAGCGCAGTGGCAGCACCAGGATGCCGAGGCGCTGCAGGCCGAGGTCCGGCAGCGGTTGGATGACGGTGATGGGTCGAGCATTTTCCATCCAGATGCCGATACCGGTCCGCTGCGCAAGGCACTGCTGGCAGTGATGGTAAAAGAGTCGAGGCTTCCCCATACCCGCTACCGCCTGCGTTACGCCAGGGCGAGCGTTGCCCCGCAAGGACAGGCACCGATTCCGGTGGAGTTGGTGGAGGTCGCCCGTTTCAATCTCGGGCCGGCACGCCGTGAGGGCTTGATAGCCCAGCACGGTGAGTCGCGTGTGGCACCCGCCGAGGCCTTCGGTGACGGGAAGCATATCGTCTGGCGACTCGTCACCCGCCCGGTCATGGGGCAGGTAGCCGATATCACCCATGCGGCGCGTCGCGAGATTCCCCTCGAAGGTGCTTTCTGCCTCAACGCACCGTGCTCGACCGAGGACTCGCTGAATGAACAGGCCCGTGACTGGCCGGCACCCTCGCCACTTGAACCAGCATCGAGCTCACTACCCCTGGAAGTCGCATTGCTGGAAATGGGACTGGAGCGCCTTGGGGTCGTGCAACGCGACGATAGCGGTCCGGGTCGCTGGCACCCCCCGGAGTGGCCCGAAAGCGTGCCGCCCGGCGCGTCCTTCATGGAGGTGCTGGTGGAGCGTGGGCTGGGGCAGGACGACGGTGTTGACCTGGTGATCTATCTTGATCAGCTGATGGACGACGACATCAAGGCGCTGTGGCAGCGGTTGATGGCGGTGGACACGGGGGCAGGAGAGCCCCCCCGGGTCTGGGAAACCCAGGACCGTGAACCCTGGCCGAGGCCGGAGTAGTAACCGCCGCCTGGCCAGGGCGGCGGCTGGCTTGTCTCAGGGCTTGAGCCGGTACCCAGTGCGGAAGATCCAGGCCACCAGGGCGATGGCCGCCCCCAGGAACAGCAGGATCATGGCCAGACTGACCAGCGGGCTGACGTCGCTGATGCCGTAGAAGCTCCAGCGGAAGCCGCTGACCAGATAGACCACCGGGTTGGCCAGGGTCACCGCCTGCCAGAAGGGCGGCAGCATATCGATGGAGTAAAAGGTGCCGCCGAGGAAGGTGAGCGGGGTGATCACCAGCAGTGGCACCAGCTGCAGCTTCTCGAAGCCGTCGGCCCAGATGCCGATGATGAAACCCAGCAGGCTGAAGGTCACCGCCGTCAGCACCAGGAACAGTACCATCATCAGCGGATGCTCGATGGAGTAGGGCACGAACAGCCGTGCGGTGGCCAGCACGACAAGCCCCAGGATCAGCGACTTGC
Source organism: Halomonas sp. PBN3 (assembly GCF_000475415.1). Classification (NCBI taxonomy): domain Bacteria; kingdom Pseudomonadati; phylum Pseudomonadota; class Gammaproteobacteria; order Oceanospirillales; family Halomonadaceae; genus Halomonas; species Halomonas sp. PBN3. The sequence continues at coordinate 2,731 of NZ_AXCA01000065.1, forward strand.
TGGCCGCCGCCCCCACATAGCCGACCACCACCTCCCAGTAGGACATGGGTGCCGAGAGCACCTCGTAGATGGTCCCCGAGAAGCGCGGAAAGAAGATCCCGAAGGAGGCGTTGGAGACGCTCTGGGTGAGCAGCATCAGCATGATCAGCCCGGGCACGATGAAGGCGCCGTAGCTCACCCCGTCCACCTCGCTGATCCGCGAGCCGATGGCGGCGCCGAACACCACGAAGTAGAGTGAGGTCGAGAGCACCGGCGAGACGATGCTCTGCAGCACGGTACGCAGGCTGCGCGCCATCTCGGCCAGGTAGAGGGTCTTCACGGATTCGAGGTTCACGCTGTCTCCTTCACCAGGTTCACGAAGATCTCCTCCAGGGAGCTCTGGCGAGTGTGGAGGTCCTTGACCGCGATGCCGGCCCCCTCCAGGTCGGCGAGCAGCTCGGCGATGCCGGTACCGTCGTCCTCGCCCGCCTCGGCGTCATAGGTGTAGACCAGGGCGTGGCCCTCCTCGGTCAGCGTCAAGCCATGGCCCGAGAGGCGTTGCGGCACCTCCACCAGCGGGTCGCGCAGGTGGATCGTCAGCTCCTTGCGACCCAGCTTCTGCATCAGCGCCTGCTTGTCCTCCACCAGCACCAGTTCACCGGAGCGGATCACCCCGATGCGGTCGGCCATCTCCTCAGCCTCCTCGATATAGTGCGTGGTGAGGATGATGGTGACACCGCTGTTGCGCAGCTGGCGCACCACTTCCCACATGTCGCGGCGCAGGGCCACGTCGACCCCGGCGGTGGGCTCGTCGAGGAACAGGATCTCCGGCTCGTGGGCCAGCGCCTTGGCGATCAGCACCCGGCGCTTCATGCCCCCGGAGAGGGTGATCATTCGGTTATGGCGCTTTTCCCACAGCGACAGCGAGCGCAGCACCTTCTCGATATGCGCCGGGTCCCTGGGCTTGCCGAACAGTCCGCGGCTGAAGCTCACCGTGTCCCACACCTTGATGAAGGCGTCGTTGGTCAGCTCCTGGGGGACCAGGCCGATGCGTGCCCGGGCCTGGCGAAACTGGCGCACGTTGTCGTAGCCATCGACCAGCACCCGGCCGCGGCTTGGGTTGACCAGCCCGCAGATCACGCTGATCAGGGTGGTCTTGCCGGCACCGTTGGGCCCCAGCAGGGCGAAGATCTCGCCACGGCGAATCTCGAGGTCTATATCACGCAGTGCCTCGAAGCCGCCGGCAAAGGTCTTGCCCAGCGACTTGACGCGGATGACCGTGGCATCGCGCGCCTCACTCAAGGGTGATGTCCCCGTCGAAGGTCAGCGCCAGGCTGAGGCCATCCACCTCCACGGTGACCCGCGCCGGAAGGCGCTCGTCACCGTTGAGATGGCCCGCCTCGAGCCCCTCGGCAACGGCCTTCTCGATCTCCTGCTGGGTCGTCACGCCGACATTCTTGAGCAGCTTGCGGATGCTGTGCTGGAAGGTGTCCTGGTTCATGGTGGGCTCCTTTAGCAAGAGAGGATGAATACCCATCCTACCGCTACTGATCGAGGCTGTCGTGGTGGCATTGACGGTTTCCGTGCCGTCTTGTGGGAGCCCAGATCCTGGGCGATGGCGCCGACAGGCGCCTGGCTGTGTTGTGGTGGCCACTTCCATCGCCGATAAATCGGGCTCCCACAATATCGGGCTCCCACAAGCAGGTATAAAAAAAGCGCCCCTGGCGGGGCGCTTCGTTCATCGACTCTCGGGGGTGACCCGGGCCGCCCCGAAGGGCGGCCTTCGATGTTGCGAGCATCGGAGTCGAACCTGAGGGTATCAGAATACCGCGTATCAGGCTTCCTGGGCGATCGGAATCACGTTGGAAGCGGCGTTCTGATACTCCTCGATCTCGTGGAAGTTCATGTAACGATAGATCTCGCCGGCCATGGCGTCGAACTCGCCCATGTAACGGCGGTATTCGTCGACGGTGGGCAGGCGGCCTTCCACGGCGGCCACGGCCGCCAGTTCCGCGGAGGCGAGGTAGACGTTGGCACCGTCGCCCAGGCGGTTCGGGAAGTTACGGGTGGAGGTGGAAACCACGGTGGACTTGGCGGCAACGCGGGCCTGGTTACCCATGCACAGCGAGCAGCCCGGCATCTCCATGCGCGCACCAGCGCGACCGTAAATGCCGTAGTAGCCCTCCTCGGTGAGCTGGTGCTGGTCCATCTTGGTCGGCGGGGCCAGCCACAGGCGGGTCTTCAGGCTGCCGGCCGGCTGCTTCTCGAGCAGCTTGCCCGCGGCACGGAAGTGACCGATGTTGGTCATGCACGAGCCGATGAAGACCTCGTCGATCTTCTCGCCGGCCACCTCGGAGAGCAGGCGGGCGTCGTCCGGGTCGTTCGGGGCGCAGAGTACCGGCTCCTTGAGCTCCTCGAGGTCGATCTCGATGATCTCGGCATACTCGGCGTCCTTGTCGGCGCGCATCAGGCTCGGGTTCTCCAGCCACTCCTCCATGCCCTGGATGCGGCGCTCGATGGTACGGCGGTCGCCGTAGCCGTTGGCGATCATCCACTTGAGCAGGGTGATGTTGGACTTCAGGTACTCGCTCACGCTCTCCTCGGAGAGGGTGATGGTACAGCCCGCGGCGGAGCGCTCGGCGGAGGCGTCGGAGAGCTCGAAGGCCTGCTCGACGGTGAGGTCCTCGAGGCCCTCGATCTCCAGCACGCGACCGGAGAAGGCGTTCTTCTTGCCGGACTTCTCGACGGTCAGCAGGCCCTGCTGGATGGCGTAGTAGGGGATGGCGTGGACCAGGTCACGCAGGGTGACGCCGGGCTGACGCTTGCCCTTGAAACGCACCAGCACGGACTCCGGCATGTCCAGCGGCATCACGCCGGTGGCGGCGGCGAAGGCCACCAGGCCCGAGCCTGCCGGGAAGGAGATGCCCAGCGGGAAGCGGGTGTGGGAGTCGCCGCCGGTGCCCACGGTGTCGGGCAGCAGCATGCGGTTCAGCCAGCTGTGGATGATGCCGTCGCCCGGACGCAGCGAGACACCGCCGCGGTTCATGATGAAGTCGGGCAGGGTGTGGTGGGTGTTGACGTCCACCGGCTTGGGGTAGGCGGCGGTGTGGCAGAAGGACTGCATCACCAGGTCGGCCTGGAAGCCGAGACAGGCGAGGTCCTTGAGCTCGTCGCGGGTCATCGGGCCGGTGGTGTCCTGGGAGCCCACGGTGGTCATCTTCGGCTCGCAGTACATGCCCGGGCGCACGCCCGCCATGCCGCAGGCCTTGCCGACCATCTTCTGGGCCAGAGTGTAGCCCTTGCCGGTGTCCTTGGGCTGCTCGGGTAGGCGGAACACGTCGGAAGGCGCCAGGCCCAGCGACTCGCGTGCCTTGCCGGTCAGGCCACGACCGATGATCAGCGGGATGCGGCCACCGGCGCGCACCTCGTCGAGGATCACCTGGGTCTTGAGTTCGAAGGTAGTCAGCACCTCATCGGTGCCGTGCTTGCACACCTTGCCTTCATAGGGGTAGACGTCGATCACGTCGCCCATCTCGAGCTTGGAGACATCCATCTCGATGGGCAGGGCACCGGCGTCTTCCATGGTGTTGAAGAAGATCGGGGCGATCTTGCCGCCGAAGCAGAAACCGCCGGCGCGCTTGTTGGGCACGTAGGGGATGTCGTCGCCGAAGAACCACAGCACGGAGTTGGTGGCGGACTTGCGCGAGGAGCCGGTGCCGACCACGTCGCCCACGTAGGCGACCGGGAAGCCCTTGGCCTTCACTTCCTCGATCTGCTTGAGCGGGCCGGTGGTGCCGGGCACTTCAGGCACGATGCCTTCGCGCTCGTTCTTGAGCATGGCGTTGGCATGCAGCGGAATGTCGGGGCGCGACCAGGCGTCCGGCGCGGGGGAGAGGTCGTCGGTGTTGGTCTCGCCCGGCACCTTGAAGACGGTGAGGGTGATCTTCTCTTCCAGCTTGGGCTTTGCGAGGAACCACTCGGCGTCGGCCCAGGACTGCATGACCTCCTTGGCCACCGCGTTGCCGGCCTTGGCGCGCTCTTCCACGTCGTGGAAGGCGTCGAACATCAGCAGGGTGTGCTTGAGCTGTTCGCCGGCCTCCTTGGCGAGCTCGGCATCGTCCAGCAGCTCGACCAAGGTGGCGATGTTGTAGCCGCCCTGCATGGTGCCCAGCAGCTTGACCGCGTGGATCCTGTCGATCAGCGGCGACTCGGCCTCGCCCTTGGCGATCAGGAAGCCGGCCTTGACGTAGGCGGCCTCGTCGACGCCCGGGGGCACGCGGTTGGTCAGCAGGTCGAGGATGAATTCCTCCTCGCCGGCCGGCGGATTCTTCAGCAGCTCGACCAGCTCGGCGACCTGCTCGGCGTTCAGCGGCTTCGGCGGCACGCCTTCCGCGGCGCGCTCCTCGACATGTTGGCGATAGGCTTCAAGCACGTTAGGGCCCTCATTGCGTGTGGGGCCAGAGTGTCGCGACCCGGCAGGAACGTCGCCGGAACAAGCCTCTGGCGCGTGGAACAGGGGGTGTGAACTCCCGTGTCAGGTGGCCGCGATTCTACGCGAGACTGTCGACAATGTTAAGCGAGGCCCATGGTGGCGGGCCTTGCACTTTGGTCTGCGCCGTGTGGGTTGGGCTACATAGTGTTTGGCGTGGAAGGTGGGAGGGGCGCCTTGAGGGAGGGCGGTTATGTCGCGCGAATGGCGCCATCAGGCAATCCCTGCAGGCTCACAACGGCAGGTTGAGCTGGCGCCTCGCATCGGCCTCCACCAGCCGGGTGCCGACACCCAGCAGCCGCACCGGGCGTCGGCCGCGCTCCCAGGCCTGCTCCAGCAGCCGGGCGTAGTGCTCGGGCGTCGGTGAAAGGCCCCGGCTCTCCAGGGTGGTGAGGCTGAAGTCGTCGAAGCGCACCTTGACCACGATGCCGGCCAGCGGTGGGTGGCCGTGGCGGGCCAGGCGCTCCTCCAGCTTCTCGCACAGCGGTACCAGCGCCTCCCGGCAGTGGGCGAGGTCTGGCAGGTCGCGGGCGAAGGTGGTCTCCACGCTGATCGACTTGCGCTCGCGCTCGACCCTCACCGGCCGGTCGTCGATCCCCCGGGCCAGCTCGTAGAGGCGTCGGCCGAACTTGCCGAACTCCTCGACCAGCCGCTCCAGGGGCAGCTCGCGTAGCTCGGCGCAGGTACCGATGCCCAGCGCATCGAGCCTGGCGCCGGTGGCCGGGCCCACGCCGTGCAGCTTCTTGACCGGCAGGGCGCTGACGAAGGCGTCCACCTCGGAGGGAGGGATCACCGTCAGGCCGTCGGGCTTCTCCCAGTCGCTGGCGATCTTGGCCAGGAACTTCGCGGGGGCGGCCCCCACCGAGACGGTGATGCCGGTGCGCCTCAGGCTCTCCTCCTTGATCCAGCGCGCCATCCAGGTGGCGCTGCCCGAGAAGCGCTCGACCCCGCTGACATCGAGGAAGGCCTCGTCCAGGGAGAGCGGCTCCACCAGGGGGGTGAGCTCGTGGAAGATCGCCTGGATCTGGCGGGAGACCTCGCGGTACTTGTCGAAGTCGCCGCGCAGCAGGGTGAGGTGGGGGCAGAGGCGCAGGGCACGGGCGGTGGGCATCGCCGAATGGATGCCGTAGGCCCGCGCCGTGTAGTTGCAGGTGGCGATCACCCCGCGGCGATCGACGCTGCCGCCGATCGCCAGGGGGATGTCGCGCAGCGCGGGGTTGTCGCGCATCTCCACCGCCGCGTAGAAGCAGTCGCAGTCGGCGTGGAGGATCTTGCGCTCAGGAGAGGGCCTGGCCATTGCCTCCACGGATCACACCCACGCCCACGCCTTCGATCTCCAGCGGGTCGTGGCGCAGGTCCACCTCGATGGACCCGAAGTCGGGGTTCTCTGCGCGCAGGGTGACGCGGTGGCCGTGGCGCTCGAAGCGCTTCACCGTCACCTCTTCCTCCAGGCGCGCCACCACGATCTGGCCGTTGCGCACCCGATCGGTGCGGTGCACGGCGAGCAGGTCACCCTCGAGGATGCCCACGTCCTTCATCGAGAGGCCGCGAACGCGCAGCAGATAATCGGCCCGGGGCGTGAAATATTCCGGCGGCAGCGGGCAGTAGCGATCGATATGCTCGGCGGCCAGGATCGGGCTGCCGGCAGCGACCTCGCCGATGATCGGCAGGCCCTGGGAGGAAGGCTCCTCGCTGCCGGTATCGGTCTCGGCTTCCTGGGCAGGCAGGCGGATGCCCCGCGAGGTGCCGGCGATCATGCGGATGGCACCCTTGCGCTCCAGGGCACGCAGATGCTCCTCGGCGGCATTGGGCGAGCGGAAGCCCAGGGCACGGGCGATTTCGGCGCGTGTCGGCGGGTAGCCGAGCTCCTGCATGGTCTTGACGATGAAGTCGTAGACGTTCTGCTGGCGCTGTGTCAGGGGGCGAGCCATGGATCCTCCAGTGCGGATGGCAGTACCGTAGTGATCAAGTGTACAGCATGTCGTTCCGTACAGTAATCGGCGTTCAGGAACGGTATTGGGGAAGGCCCCCGGTGGCCTCCAGTAGAAGGGATGCTCTGCATCGCGACTGGAGGCCGAAGGACTCCCGGTATAGGGCCCGAGAATTCGGCAACACCGCCGGGGCGCCTGACGGCGCCAGTCGCGCGGCGGAGCCGCCCTCCTACAGGGAAGTTTCTCTCTGTTTCAAACACTGCTTGGGCCCAGCGTTGAGCCAAAAGGTGCGTCTGACGTAGAATTGCGCCACGTTTGAAACAATTGTTTATAACCAGGCGCTCCATTCATGGCACAGAACGATACCGTCACCCGGATCCTCGACACCGCCGAGGTACTGTTCGCCGAGCGCGGCTTCGCCGAGACCTCGCTGCGCACCATCACCAGCAAGGCCAAGGTCAACCTGGCGGCGGTGAACTACCACTTCGGCTCCAAGAAGTCGTTGATCCAGGCGGTCTTCGCGCGCTACCTCGACCCCTTCACCGAGCGTTTCCATGGCGCCCTGGATGAGCTCGAGCGCCGCTATCGGGGCCAGGCCATTCCCCTGGAGGAGCTGCTGGAGACCATGGCGCGCACCGTGCTGGAGGTGCCGGCGGAGCGCGACAGCCTCAAGGTCTTCATGCGCCTGCTGGGGCTCGCCTACAGCCAGGCCCAGGGCCACCTGCGCCGCTACATCCAGGAGGAGTACGGCAGCGTCTTCACCCGCTTCACCGAGCTGATCCGCCAGGCCACGCCGGAGCTGCCCGACGCCGAGCGCTTCTGGCGGCTGCACTTCGTGCTGGGCACGGTGATCTTCACCCTCTCGGGGCTCGATGCCCTGCGTGACATCGCCGAGAAGGACTACGACGAGCACGTCACGGTGCGCGACCTGGTGCGCCGCCTGCGCCCGGTGGTGGTGGCCGCCATGCAGGCGCCGCTGCCCGCGCCGGCGCCCGCCGGCGTGCGGGAGGCGTGACCATGGCCGACGCCAGCACTCGCCCCCCCCGTGCGTCGACCGCCCCGTCGCCGGGGCCGGTGATGCTCGACCTCGCGGGCACCCGCCTGACGGAAGAGGAGCGCACGCTGCTGCGCCGCCCCGAGGTGGGCGGGGTGATCCTGTTCGCCCGCAACGTCGAGGCCGCCGCCCAGGTGCGAGAGCTGTGCGCCGCCATCCGCGCGGTACGCCCGGAGCTTCTCATCGGCATCGACCAGGAGGGCGGGCGCGTGCAGCGCCTCCGCGAGGGAGTGACGCGACTGCCCTCTATGCGCCGCCTGGGTCGCGATGCCGCCAGCCATCCCGAGGTCACCCGCCGGCTGTGCCAGGACAGCGGCTGGCTGCTGGGCATGGAGATGGCCGCCTGCGGCCTCGACCTGACCTTCGCTCCGGTGCTCGACGTCGACGGCGGCACCTCCACGGTGATCGGCGACCGCAGCTTCTCGTGCTTCCCCGAGACCGTCGCCGCCCTGGCCGGCGCCTTCATCGATGGCCTGCACGAGGCCGGCATGGTGGCGGTAGGCAAGCACTTCCCCGGCCACGGCAGCGTGGCGGCGGACTCCCACCACGAGTTGCCCAGGGACGAACGCTCGCTGGAGGCGCTGCGCGCCCACGACCTGGTGCCCTTCGAGCGCCTGGCCGGCCAGCTCGATGCCGTGATGCCCGCCCATGTGGTGTACTCGGCCTTCGATCCACGCCCGGCCGGCTTCTCCCCCGCCTGGCTCGGCATGCTGCGCCAGAGCCTCGGCTTTCGGGGCGTGATCTTCTCCGACGACCTGAGCATGGCCGGGGCCGCCTCCGCCGGCTCCCCGGCCGAGCGCGCCCGCGCCGCCCTCGCCGCCGGTTGCGACATGCTGCTGGTGTGCAACGACCGTGCCGCCGCCCTGGAGGTGCTGGAGTCCTGTCGCGAGCACCCGCCGGCACCGCGCCTCACCAGGCTGCGCTACTCCCGGGCGCGCCCGGCTCTGGAGAGCCTGCCCGCGCTCTCCCGCTGGCGGCGCATGCACGCCCACCTCGAGGCCCTGGGGGCAGACCCCAAAGCTTCCTGAGGGGTCTGACCCCAATATCGACTTAACCACGAGACGACCGACGATGTCCCAACTCGATCCCGCGACTCACGAGTCCCTCCACCACATGCGCGAGCTGATGGAGAGCGCCGACTGCCTGATCAGCCAGGCGGAGGTGGAGCGCGCCCTCGACCGCATGGCTGACGAGATCACCCGCGACCTGGGCGACAAGCTGCCGGTCTTCTACTGCGTGATGAACGGCGGGCTGATCACCACCGGCCACCTGCTGACCCGGCTCGGCTTTCCCCTGGAGGTGGACTACCTCCACGCCACCCGCTATCGCGGCAAGACCCGCGGCGGTGAGCTGTTCTGGCGTGTCTCCCCGGAGATCCCCATGGCCGGACGCCATGTGGTGATCGTCGACGACATCCTTGACGAGGGCGCGACACTCGCCGCCATCCTCGACTACTGCCGTGAGGCGGGGGCGGCCAGCATCACCACTGCGGTGCTGGTGGACAAGCAGCACGACCGCAAGGCGGTACCCGGCCTCAAGGCCGACTACTGCAGCCTGGAGGTCGCCGACCGCTATGTCTTCGGCTTCGGCATGGATATCAAGGGTTACTGGCGCAACGCCCCGGGAATCTTCGCACCCAAGGGGATGTGATCCGGGCTGCGCCCGGAGCTGTAAGCTATAAGCCTTAAGCTATAAGAAAACCCCACGGGCCGAGAAGCTCGTGGGGTTTTTCTGGGTTTGAATGGTCGAGCCAGCTGTGGGAGCCCGGATTCCGGGCGATGGCGCCGACAGGCGCCTGGCTGTGTTGTGGTGGCCTCTTCCATCGCCGATAAATCGGGCTCCCACAATATCCTGCTCCCATAGGGCCGAGCATGAATCGAGCCACTTGTGGGAGCCCGGATTCCGGGCGATGGCGCCGACAGGCGCCTGGCTGTGTTGTGGTGGCCTCTTCCATCGCCGATAAATCGGGCTCCCACAGCAATCGGGCTCCCACAATATCGGGCTCCCACAAATCCAGCCCCCACAAAGAGGTTCCTACCAGCTTACGCCAGCCCCAGCTCGTGGGTCGCCTCCTCGCGCATCTTGAACTTCTGGATCTTGCCGGTGACGGTCATCGGGAACTCGTCGACGAACTTCACGTAGCGCGGGACCTTGTAGTGGGCGATCTTGCCCTTGCAGAAGGCCTTGAGTTGCTCCTCGTCCAGCGACTCGCCGTCGGTGAGCTTGACCCAGGCCATCACCTCCTCGCCGTACTTCTCGTCGGGCACGCCGATCACCTGGACGTCGGAGATCGCCGGGTGGGTGTAGAGGAAGTCCTCGATCTCGCGGGGATAGATGTTCTCGCCGCCGCGGATGATCATGTCCTTGATGCGCCCGACGATCGCCACGTAGCCCTCGTCATCCATAGTGGCGAGGTCGCCGGTATGCATCCAGCCCGCCGCGTCGATCGCCTTGTCGGTGGCCTCCTGGTTGTTCCAGTAGCCGAGCATCACGCTGTAGCCACGGGTACACAGCTCGCCGGTCTCGCCGCGGGGCACCACGGCGCCGGTCTCGGGGCTCACCAGCTTCACCTCCAGGTGGGGGTGGATGGTGCCGACGGTAGTGACGCGCTTCTCCAGCGGGGCGTCGGTCTGGGTCTGGAAGCTCACCGGGCTGGTCTCGGTCATGCCGTAGCAGATGGTGACGTCCTGCATATTCATGCGATCGATCACCTTGCGCATCACCTCGATGGGGCAGATGGAGCCCGCCATGATGCCGGTGCGCAGGTGGGAGAGATCGAAGCGCTCGAACTCGGGGTGTTCCAGTTCGGCGATGAACATGGTGGGCACGCCGTAGAGGGTGGTGGCCTTCTCCTCGGAGACCGCGGTCAGGGTCTGTTCGGGGTCGAAGCCGTCGCCCGGGTAGATCATGGTGGCGCCGTGGGTCACGCAGCCCAGGTTGCCCATCACCATGCCAAAGCAGTGGTAGAGCGGCACCGGGATCACCATGCGGTCCTTCTCGGTGAGCGCCATGGTGCGTGCCACGAAGAAGCCGTTGTTGAGGATGTTGTGGTGGGAGAGGGTGGCCCCCTTGGGCGCCCCGGTGGTGCCGGAGGTGTACTGGATGTTGATGGGGTCGTCGAACTGCAGGGTCGCCTGCACCTCGGCCAGGTGCTCCGTGGAGACCTCGTCGGCATGGGCTAGCATCGACTGCCAGGTGAACATGCCGGTCAGGGCGCGGTCGGCGTCCAGGCAAATCACCCGCTTGAGGTCGGGGAGCTTGGCGCTCTTGAAGGTGCCGGGGCCGCCGTCGCGCAGCTCCGGGGCCAGCTCGGCCAGGGTCGCCACATAGTCGGAGCTCTTGAACTTGCCCTGCAGGATCAGCGTCGAGGTGCCGGACTGCTTCAGCGCGTACTCCAGCTCGTGGGTGCGGTAGCTGGGGTTGATGTTGACCAGGATGGCGCCGATCTTCGCCGTGGCGAACTGGGTGATGGTCCATTCGGCGCAGTTGGGCGACCAGATGCCGACCCGTTCGCCCTGCTTCACGCCCAGGGCGAGCAGGGCGCGGGCGGCCTCGTCCACCGCCGCCTGCAGCTCCTTCCAGGTGTAGCGCAGCCCCTGATGGCGGCTGATCAGGGCCTCGCCGTCCGGGAAGCGGGCCACGGTGTCATCGAAGCAGTCGCCGATGGTCTGCCCCTTGAGGGGGGTGTCGCTGATGCCGCTGACGTAGCTTGCGGGAGTGTGTTGGCGTGTCATGTGTGCGTCTCGCGATGGTGGCTGGAAGTTGTTGGTCCGACGTTTGTAGGTCCAGTTTGTGGGTCCAGGGACTACACGATCACGATCCGGGCCGGCGGCTAGTCGTTGGCCTCGTCGCCGAGGCTCGCCAGGACGTCGCGGGCGCGCCGTTCGACGTCATCGATGTCGAGCTGCATCAGCCGGATATCCTCCAGCTGCTGCTCGAGGTCGGCGCGCTTGTTGGCCAGGATCTCGAGAAGACGCTTGAGCTGACGCCGGTTACCGTCGGGCATGGCGTCATACATCATCACCACCTCGCGGATCTCGGCCAGCGAGAAGCCGAGGCGCTTGCCGCGCAGGGTCAGCTTCAACCGCACCCGATCCTTCTCGCTATAGATGCGGGTCTGGCCGCGCCGCTCCGGGGCCAGCAGGCCCTCCTGCTCGTAGAAGCGGATGGTGCGGTTGGTCACCTCGAACATCTTGGCCAGCTCGCCGATGGTGTAGGTACGGCGCTGGCGGGGCAGGGGACCGTCCCGGTGGGCCTCGCTGTGCGGAGCGCTGGCCGGAGAGGAAGTGGTCTGAGTCATGGGCGTCTTCCTTTTTTATGGGCAGGCGGCGCGAGGCTCGCCCGCCTTGAGGCAACACTAGCCGAGGTTTACGTTAACGTAAAGTGCTTGTTCGACCATGGGGTGATAGGGTAAAAACCAAGCAAGTGCTAGGTTTGGCGCCGACACCCATTCCCGATGCACATTGCTTCTTCCAGCATCGCCACGACAACAAGCGTCACCACGACGAGACGAGGACTGCCATGGACTTCTCCTTGACCGACGACCAGAAGGCGCTGGCGCAGGCCGCCGCCGACTTCGCCAGGGCCGAGCTGGCCGAGCACGCCGCCGAGTGGGACGCCACCTCCCACTTCCCCGTGGACGTGATCCGCCGCGCCGGGGAGGCCGGCTTCCTGGGCATCTACACCCCCGAGGAGTACGGCGGCCTCGGGCTCTCGCGCCTCGACGCCTCGCTGATCTTCGAGCAGCTCGCCCAGGGCTGCGTGGCCACCACCGCCTACCTCACCATCCACAACATGGTCAGCTGGATGATCGCCAGCTGGGGTAACGACGCCCTGCGCGAGCGCTGGGTCCCGGCCATGGTAGCGGGTGAAGCGCTGGGCTCCTACTGCCTCACCGAGCCCGGCGCCGGCTCCGACGCCGCCAGCCTGCGCACCAAGGCCGTGCGTGACGGCGATGACTATGTGATATCGGGCTCGAAGATGTTTATCTCCGGCGCCGGCAGCACCGAGGTGCTGGTGGTGATGGCGCGCACCGGTGCCCCGGACAGTGGCGCTGGCGGCGTCTCCGCCATCGTGGTGCCCGCCGATGCCGCGGGCATCGAGTACGGCAAGAACGAGGAGAAGATGGGCTGGAAGAGCCAGCCCACCCGCCTGGTCAGCTTCGACGGGGTGCGCGTGCCGGTCACCAATCGCCTGGGCGAGGAGGGCGAGGGCTTCAAGTTCGCCATGAAGGGCCTCGACGGTGGCCGCCTCAACATCGCCAGCTGCTCGCTGGGTGCCGCCCAGCAGGCGCTGACCCTCTCCCGCGACTACCTCGCCGAGCGCAAGCAGTTCGGCCGCGAGCTCAACCAGTTCCAGGCGCTGCAGTTCAAGCTCGCCGACATGGCCACCGAGCTCACCGCCGCCCGGCTGATGGTGCGCCAGGCCGCCTGGCGCCTGGACCAGGGTGACCCCGAGGCCCCCGCCCACTGCGCCATGGCCAAGCGTTTCGCCACCGACATGGGCTTCAGCGTTTGCAACGAGGCCCTGCAGTTGCACGGCGGCTATGGTTATATCCGCGAGTACCCCCTGGAGCGGCTGGTGCGCGACACCCGGGTGCACCAGATCCTCGAGGGCACCAACGAGATCATGCGCCTGATCGTGGCGCGCCGCCTGCTCGCCGACGGCGTGATCGAAGCGCTTCAATAAGCTCGCCATACAAGATGGAGACCAGGATGTCGGACCTTCCCGTGATCTTCGACGAGCGGCCCACCGCCTGTGGCGGCCGCATCGGCGTCGCCACCCTCAACGCGCCGCGCTCGCTCAACTCGCTTTCCCTGGAGATGGCCCGCCAGCTCGAGGCCAAGCTCGACGCCTGGGCGGTGGATCGCAACATCGTCGCCGTGTGGCTCGAGGGCAGCGGCGAGAAGGCGTTCTGTGCCGGCGGCGACGTGGTGGCGCTCTACCGTGCCCTCACCGAGGAGGGCGAGAACCGCGGTGCCGGTCGCGACAGCGAGCTGCCGGGCACCTACTTCACCGTGGAGTACCGCCTCGACTACCGCATCCACACCTATCCCAAGCCGGTGATGGTGTGGGCCGACGGCATCGTCATGGGCGGCGGCCTGGGACTGACCGCTGGGGCCTCCCACCGCCTCGTCACCGAGACCACCCTGATCGCCATGCCCGAGATCACCATCGGGCTCTATCCGGACATCGGCGCCAGCTGGTTCCTCAACCGCATGCCGCCCGGGGTGGGAGCCTACCTCGGCCTCACCGGTGCCCAGCTCAACGCCCGCGACGCCCTGGACCTGGGCCTGGCCGACCGCTTCGTACCCCGCGAGAGGCGCGACGCCCTGCTTGCGGCGCTGGGCGAGGCCGACTTCGGTGACCGCGGCCCCGCGGCGCGCCGCGCCGCCGTGCAGGCGGTGCTCGACCGCTTCGAGGCCCGCGACCAGGCCCCGGCGGGGCAGGTGCGGCCCCACCAGGACACCATCCAGGCGCTGGTCGGCAGCGTCGACGTCGAGACCGCCGTGGCGCGCATCCTCGCCGACGACAGCGACGACACCTGGCTCGCCGCCAACCGCGCGCGCCTCGCCGCCGGCTGCCCGATCAGCGCGCACCTGGTGTGGCGCATGCTCGAGCGCCACGCCCACTCCAGCCTCGCCGACGCCTTCCGCGACGAGCTGGTGCTCTCGGTGCAGTGCGGCCGCCTGGGTGACTTCACCGAAGGCGTCCGCGCCCTACTGGTCGACAAGGACAAGAGTCCCCGCTGGACCCACCCCGACGTCGCCAGCGTCCCCGACGCCTTCCTTGATGCCATGTTCCAGTCGCCCTGGTCCGCCGAGGCGCACCCGCTGCGCGACCTCGGCTGGGGCCACCGGGTGGGCTAACCCCTCTTTGGGGTCAGACCCCTAAGGGAATTGAGGGGTCTGACCCTATAGTCAGCTTAACAATCACAAGGAGCCAATCATGCAAATCGCCTTTATCGGCCTCGGCAACATGGGCGCGCCCATGGCCAGCAACCTGGTCAAGGCCGGCCATGACGTCACCGTCTTCGATCTGGTCGAGAGCGCCATGCAGGTGCTGGAAGGGGAGGGCGCCAGGCGCGCCGACAGCGCCGAGGCCGCCGCCAAGGGTGCCGAGGTGGTCATCTCCATGCTGCCCGCCGGCATCCACGTCAAGGGCCTCTACCTGGGTCGCGACGGTGCTCCCGGGCTGCTGGATACCCTGGAGTCCAAACCGCTGATCATCGACGCCTCCACCATCTCCCCGGAGGACGTGCGCACCGTCGCCGCCGCGGCGAAGGAGCGCGGCCTCACCTGGCTCGACGCCCCCGTCTCCGGCGGCGTGGGGGGCGCCAAGGCCGGCACCCTGACCTTTATCGTCGGCGGCGAGGTGGCCGGCTTCGAGCAGGCCAAGCCGGTGCTCGAGGCGATGGGCAAGAACATCTTCCACGCCGGCGACAGCGGCAGCGGCCAGGTCGCCAAGATCTGCAACAACATGCTGCTCGGCATCCTGATGAGCGGCACCGCCGAGGCCCTGGCGCTGGGCGTGAAGAACGGCATGGACCCCGCGGTGCTCTCCGAGATCATGAAGCAGAGCAGCGGCGGCAACTGGGCGCTCAACGTCTACAACCCCTGGCCCGGGGTGATGGAAGGCTCGGCCGCCGGCCGCGACTACCAGGGCGGCTTCCTCACCGACCTGATGGCCAAGGACCTCGGCCTCGCCTGGGAACTGGCGCTTGGCTCCAAGGCCACCGTGCCCATGGGCTCCCAGGCCCGCAACCTCTTCGCCCTGCACAGCAGCCAGGGCAATGGCCAGCTCGACTTCTCCAGCATCCAGAAGCTCTATCGGGCGGGGGAGTAGAAGATAAGCGTTACCTGTGGGGCTCGGCCTTTATTGGAAGCCCGACTCTGCGTGAGCCCGGTTGTTGTGGGAGCTGGGTTTGTGGGAGCTGGACTTGTGGGAGCCCGATTTATCG